>NZ_JAOALE010000018.1:41784-55343 GCF_047462575.1 Synechococcus sp. 'PEA 65AY6A-5F PE A' | reverse complement strand
TCTCGGAAGCTCCCGTCTACAGCCCGTCAGGGCTTAGCGGGAGAGGATGTCACTGCCACAGAAGAAGTGCTGGGGGCTGGGGTGGCCGGAGCGGTGATCGGCAACGTCACGGCGCCACAGGTGGTAGTTTTGGATCCCAACCAGGTGATCGAGCTGCGCCTCACCCAGGATCTGGCGCTGGTCCCTCAATCCCGCTAGCGGCGCGGGGGTGTCCGTTGCAACAAGACACAGGCGATACAACTTCGTCACCGTCTTTCCATCGGTGAAGCTGGGCGTTGCCTCGATCCCCAACTCCGTATCCCCCCGTACACGGGGGGATATAGGGGGGGCCGGGGTTGGGAGTGAGGGCAAAAGGCTATCTTCTCAGCCAATCCAACAGAGTCGTTCCCCCCAGCCACAGGCCCACCAAAATGGAAGTGGTCAGCAGCCCCGCCGCCACACAGATCAGGGATCCCAAGCTGCACAGGATCCCGTCCTCTTCGAGGAGGCCAAAGGCGGTGACGAAGACCCCCATCGCCGGCAGGGTGTTGGTGCCGGGCACGGGAATGATCATGGAAATACCCATCAAGCTGATCAAGGTGCTCAGCCAGACCTGGCCCAGGCGGCTGGTGCAGACTGGTTGCCAACGGGGGCAGGCAACTTTTTCAATGCGCTGCAACCACGGGATCCCGGCCTGCACCCACTTTTGAAATTGCTTCCGTTCAATGGATGTCTGCAGCACCCATGGCGGCAGCCAGGGGGTGGTTCGCCCCGCCAGCATTTGTAGGGCCAGCAGCAGAATAACCACGCCAAAGGGAGTGGAATAGCCAGGAGCTGGCAGAGGCAGAGCAGAAGGGAAGGAGAGCACCGCCAAAAACAAGCCAAAGCTGCGCTCGCCCGCCAGTTTGAGAATCTCTTCAAGGCGGATGGGTGGGGATCCCTCTGGGTAAGGCTCGGGCTGCTCTGAATGGGCGGGAAGGCAGGCAAATCGGGCCAGCTCTTGCGATAGACGAGCCATAGGGGGGGGCTGCAAACGGTTTGGGAGCCAACGATAGCCTACTGCAAATCCAAGGTTTGTTGGATATCTTGAACAAAGGGGTGGTCTTGGAGGGGTAAGATGAGCGGCGAAGCGCTGGGCAAAAGGTTGGCTAGCGGTAGCCTTGGAGAAGGTCTGGGGAAGCGTGCTCCGCTCAGCAAGGGAATAGGCAGGTTGGGGGGGACGCTGTTGCTGGGATCCCTGTTGGTGGCAGGGCGCGGTGTGGCCTTGGCCGAAGCGCAGTTGGAGGTGGGTACCTCCACCACCTTGCCCCCGCAGGCGGCGCCGCCGGTGTTGCCTCCCCCGCCGGTGGGAGTTCGACAAATTAGAGAGGATACCGATCCTGAGCAAACCGCCGATATGCCCCTTTCCCTTCTGGCCGAGCAGGTGCTGGAGGCGGTGTGCGAAGCGCAAATCGATCCCCAACGGGCCCTGGCCCTCATGCCCGACCTGAGCGAGTCCCACATCCGCGCTGCCTGTCCCAAGCGGCTGGCCCCCCAGTCCCTCCGTAGACGGGGGGATATAGGGGGGGGAGTACAGGCCGGTCAAAGCTTGGCGAAATTGTAGGGAGCGGTGAAATTGTTGTAGCGAATGCGCAGCCGTCCCTGAAAGGCTCGATCCAGCTCCTCCACTTTTTGGGCAAAAGCCGGCTCATCTTCCCAGTTGATGAGAAACGAGCTGTTGTAGGCCATGTTTTCCGTAAGCAGCTCTCCCTCGACGCGATCGCTGGCCAGAGAGCCGAGGGCGGCTGTGAAGGTTTGGGCAATGTGTTGGCGCCGTTGCTCCAGCATTTGCTCCAGAGCCTGCCCAATTTCCACTACTGCATCTAGCCCCAAGGGGGTGCCAGCCATCTCGTCCCGCCGGGCTTTCAGAGCCGGGTTTTCCTCTAGCCCCAATTGGAGCTCTTGCTGGGGATCCCAGAAGACTTTTACCCCCACCTCCCGTTTGCCCTCCAGGCGCTGCAGCAGGGCCAGCAGATCGGCCAGGTGCGGTTTGATCAAATCCTGCTCTACCTGATCCCAGCCGCTCACCACCAGGCCAAATTGCAGCGGCAGCAGGGCGCGGTATCCCTCGCTCATCACGGTTTCTAGGACAGCTTCGTGGGCCAGCAGATTGGCCCGGCTGGCCAAGTAGCGCTCCTGGCGAGCCTGGGAATAGAGAAAGGCCAAAGATCCCAGCACGTGAATCCCCACCGGCTGCTTGTCCAGCCCCACCACATTCAGGTGGCGCGGGCCGGGGGCAGCGACGATCCCGTAGAGATAGAGGGTGCTATTGGGATTTGCCGTTGGCATGGCTGCGAGCATCTCCGATCAACCAGGTGAGGTTGGACTCTTCCGTGTCGATGGCATTGCCATCGGAGGAAATACAGTAGCGACCCATCACCATCTGGTGGCGCAGGGTAACTCCTGCAGCGATTTGGGTGTAGTTGAAGATGAGGCTGCCATCCAGCGTACACCCTTCGTTCAACACACAGCCGTAGCCAATGGCTGTGGGGCCGATGAGCTTCACCCCGTCTGCCAGGTAAGTGCTGGCCCCAATGTAGACCGGCGGCTCGATATGGATGCGATCCCAGTTGGCGCGGATGTTGATCCCCGTCCAGACGCCGGGCCGAATCTGGATCCCGGGCACCTTGACCCCCTTGATCTCGCCGCGCAGCACCTTCTGTACCGCCAGCCAGTAGTCAGGGGTACGGCCAATGTCCACCCACTGGAAGTCGGCCTTGAGGCCGTAGAAGGGGGCGCCGGCTTTCACCAAGGCGGGGAAGAGATCGCTGCCGATGTCATAGGGGCAGCCGGGGGGGATGTAGTCCAGGACTTCTGGCTCGAACACGTAGATGCCGGTGTTGATGGTGTTGCTGAGGGCCTCTTCCTGCCTGGGTTTTTCTTGGAAGGCGGTGACCCGGCCCGTCGCATCGGTTACCACCACGCCATAGCTGGAGACTTGGCTGGGATCCACCTCTCGCAACACCACCGTGGCCAATGCCCCCTTAGATTTGTGAAAGTTGACCACCTGGGTCAGGTTGAGGTCGATCAGGGCATCGCCGCAGAGCACCACGAAGGTGCTGTCGAAAAAACCGGAAAAATCCTGGATCTTGCGCATGCCACCGGCGGATCCCAGGGGTTCGGCCACCGGCTGGCCGTTCTCGAAGTGGCCCTCGAAGGAAAAGCCGATGTGTACTCCCCACTGCTGGCCATCGCGAAAGTAGTCTTCGATCTGGTGAGCGAGGTGGCTGGTGTTGATCATGATTTGGTCGAACCCATGTTCCCGCAGCAGCTCCACCAAGAACTCCATGACCGGCTTGTGCAAAATCGGGATCATCGGCTTGGGCATCATGTAGGTGATGGGCCGTACCCGCGTCCCTTTGCCGGCTGCCAGGATCATGGCTTTCATGCCGTCCTCTCTCCTCCGGGTCTATCGTCTCCTGACTTTATCATCCCAGGATCGGCAGTCTGGATAACAGAAGAGGGTTTTCGCTCTGGGCTGGCCCCCCAGTCCCCCCGTGTACGGGGGGATAGAGGGGGGAATCGCCGCCAAGAGGCCGATCCTCTACAATCGAGGGGAAGCAACGCCCGCAACTGCTCTGCCGCTGTCAAGGCTTTACTCTCTATCTAGCCCTGACAAGAGCAGGGATCCCGGACATCCTTCTATGTCGATGGCTTTCGGCCTCAGCCCCGCCCCGCATCCCGATACCCCAGGTTGCCGTTCCGCCGGCCAGCCGATCACCATTGCCCTGGCCAAGGGAGCCTTGCTGGCCGACGCTATCCGCTGCTTGCAACAGGTGGGGATCGATTTCAGTCGCTTTTTGGATCCCGGCAACCGCCTGCTGCGGATTGAATCGCCCACCCAGCTCAACGGGCAACGCTACGAGGCGCTGCTGGTGCGCAACCACGACGTGCCGGTGTATGTGGAGTACGGCCAGGCCCAACTGGGCATCGTCGGCTACGACGTCTTGCGGGAGCGCTATGCCGGCAGCGAGGTGCGAGTGGCCCACCTGCTGGATCTGAAGTTCGGCCACTGTCGCATGTCGGTGGCTCTTCGCCAAGAAAGTCCCTACACCTCGGCGGCCCAGTTGCCTCCCCATGCCCGCGTGGCTTCCAAGTTTGTCGGCTGCGCCCGCGAGTATTTTGACCGGTTGGATTTGCCGGTGGAAATTATCTCCCTCTACGGCTCAGTGGAACTGGCTCCCATCACCGGCATGGCCGATGCGATTGTGGACTTGGTGGCCACCGGACGTACCCTGAGGGAAAACGGCCTGGTGGAACGGGACTGCCTTTTCGAGAGCACCGCCCGCTTGATCGCCCATCCCACCAGCTACCGCGTCAACCAACAGCCCATCGGCGAGCTGGTGAACCAGATTCGGGAGCGCTGGCTGGGATCCCTGGTGGCGAGTGGCCCGCTTTGAGGGGGCCGCGAGGTCTTTGTAGAAGGGCAGGGGTCGGCAATCCAAGAAGTAGGAAAACGCAGCTACCCGACAGCTCTGCCTGGCCAGGAAACTTCTGCAAGCCCGGCCAAAGAGGGGATCACTATTGCGTACAATAGGGGCATTCGGGCTTATTTTCCCCAGCAGCATTGAGATTAAAACAGGTTTTTCGAGGTTGATTATGCGGTACCGTCCACTACTCGCCATCCTGTTGGCGCTCTGTTTGAGCGTCTTCGCCCTGCCGGCGGAGGCGGCCAAGGCCCCCTTAACCTACGACCAGATCCGCAACACCGGCAAGGCGGCCATATGCCCTTCCGTCTCGGACGATGCCCGCGGCCGCATCGAGGTGCCCAAGGGGGGATCCCTAAAGTTGACAGACGTCTGCTTCCAGCCGGTGCAAATTGAGGTGGAAGAAGAGAAACGGAACGGGGAAAAAGAGTTTATCAAGGCCAAAAACATCATGATCTCGGCAGCCACGCTGGGGCCGATTAAGGCTGAGGTCACCCCCAAAGACGGCGGGTTGGAGCTCAAAGTGGTGGACGGGATCACCTTTCAGCCGACCACCGGTCAGTTGCCCCGCCGCGAGCTGGTGCCATTTTTGTTTAGCGTGAAAGATTTGGTGGCCACAGCTCAGGGCTCCGCCATTGACCCCTCGACCGACTTTGAAGGGGAGTTCTTGGTGCCCGGCTACCACACCAGCACCTTCCTCGACGCGCGCGGGCGCGGCTCTAACACCGGCTACGACACAGCCGTAGGGCTACAGGCGGCCAAGGACGACTTCGCCACCAACCGCAAGGTGGACGAGGTTTCGCGGGGGAAACTGTCGCTGCGCATTGCCCGCGTGGATCCCAGCACGGGAGAGATGGGCGGCTCCTTCGTTAGCATTCAGCAGTCCAGCACCGAGCAAGGGGCACTGGAACCCCGCACCGTCCGTGTCCAGGGCTTGTTCTATGCCCGCCTGGCGCCGGAGTCTTGAAGAGAGCAAATTTTGGGCTTGAGGGGGCAGGGATCCGGTCGATCCCTGCTCACTCCTGTTGATACTCTGTCTGTCTGGGTTTGCCTGTTGGGGAAGAGGGCGGCGATGGCAGGATCCCACAGCGTTTGTTTTGATCGGGCTGCCGACTTTTACGATGCTACCCGCAGCTTTTTCCCCGCTGTAGAGGAAGAGATCGCCGATGCCATCTTGGCGACAGGGGGAGCCACTCCTGAGACCTATTTTCTCGAGGTGGGCATTGGGACTGATTCGGCGTGGCTACTCCTATTGCGGCGTCGATATTTCTAAACGGACGTTAGCTGAGCAGGTGGAAGCCTTCTCAAGGGGCTCATGTGCAGCAGGTAGCGGCGGCAGGTAGGTGTCTGCGCATCCACCCAGAGCCAGGCAAGTCTTGTAGGAAGGGTTTTCTTGTGGACATTGCGGCTGGAGGGGTGACGCCGACCTGAACGGTGCAAAGGTTACCGCCCTTTTGGGGCGTTCTATAAACCAGCCCCCCTGCCCCGCGTATACGGGGGGGTTCGGGGCTTGCTTGCTCTCTAAGCGAGCATGCTTCAGGGCTACTGTTCGCGTCAGCCGGACGGAGTCCTTCAACCCCATCCGCTTACGCGGGGCCGCACTTCTCTGGCTCGGCCTGCCCTCAACTTCCCAGACCTTCAGGGTAACCTTGCTAAGATTTCCATGGCAGGGATCCCGGGCTATGCAAGGCGTACTGCTGATCCTTTACATGTTGTTTGTCAGTGGCCTGATTGCCGTTGTCGGGGATCGGGTCGGGTATCGGATTGGCAAAAAGCGCCTCACCTGGTTTAACCTGCGTCCCCGCCACACGGCCGTTTTGGTAGCCGTGATTACCGGCCTGAGCATCTCGGCGCTGACCTTGGGCACGCTGCTGCTCCTCAACCGCTCTCTTTCGGAAGCCCTGTTCAGCTACACCAACCAAATTGCCCAGGCAGAGCAGGAGCTGCGGGCCCTCAACCGCCAGAAAGCTCTGCTGGAAGCGGAGAATGCCACTCTCAGAGCCGAGCGAGACCGCCTCAAGCTGGATCTCGACCAATTTCGCAGTCAGCAATCGGCAGCCCAGACACGCCTGAGCGAAGTCCGGGATCAACTGGCTATGGCGCTACAAGAGCGGCAAGAGGCGGAGGCGAAGCTGGCGGCAGCCAACGAGCAACTGGCCCAAGTGCAGCCCGGCCTGGAGCGGGCCCAGGCGGAGTTGGAGGCGGTGAAGGCAGAGGTGGAGGCGGCCCGAAAGATGATTGCCGATCTGGAGTCGCAAAAGCAGGCTCTGCAACTGGATCGGGATCAACTGGAGCGCTCTCTGGATACGGCGCAGACGGCCCTGAGCCAACTGGAAACTCAAAAAAAGCAGCTTGAGCAGGAGATCGCGCAGCTCAACCAGTTAGCGGTGCGGCTGCGGCGGGGAGAGCTGGCCATTCTGGCGGGAGAAGTCCTGGCTACAGGAGTTGTGCAAACGCCAGCAGGGGCAGACCCGGCGGCAGTCCGGCGGCAGTTTGAGCGAGTTTTGGCCCAGGCAGAACAGCGGGCCCTTGCCCTCGGCTCCCGGCCCATCCCCCCTCTGGAGAACGCCATCCTCATCCGCCGCGAGGAGGCCGACCAAGCTCTGGAAAAGTTGAAGGAACCTGGTAGCTGGGCAGTGCGCATCCTCTCCCTCACCAATCGGCTTAAGGGAGAGCCTGTGCCTGTGCTGGTGGAGATTTACCCCAACCAGCGCATCTTCGCCAGGGGATCCGTGCTGGCGCAGGGTGTAATCCAGCCAGGCTTGAGCGAGAACGAAATCCAACAGCGGCTGCTGGAGCTCCTCAACCAGGCCAATCAGCGCTCCCAGGCAGAAGGCCTCCTCTCAGATCCCATCACCGGCACTGTCGGAGAATTCTCGCAGGTGAAGTTCTTGGAAGTTGTGCAGCATCTCCGCCAGAGCACTACCCCCCTGGATGTGAAGCTGGTTGCTGACACCGACATCTACACGGCGGGGCCGCTGCGGGTGAGTTTCCTGATGGCGGAGGCCTCTGGCCAGCAGGGCACCACCCCCGTTCAGCAGGCGGGGCAGATTGGGGGATGAGGGATCCACTCCATCTGGGCGGGCTGGAAGAGGGGCGAGTGCTGATGGGTTTTGACCCGGGGCGGGACAAGTGCGGCCTTGCCGTGGTGCAAGTTCAGCCGGCGTGGCAGGTCTTGCATCGGGAGGTGGTCTCAGCCGGGGAGGCCTTAGCCAGGTTGCAGGCCCTCTGGCAGCAGTTTGGGGCGGAGCGGCTCATCCTGGGAAATCAGACAACGGCGCGAGGCTGGAAACGGCAACTGGAGTCGCTCCTCCCACCCCAACAGATTGTTCTGGTGGACGAGAGGCACAGCTCAGAAGAAGCCCGGCGGCGCTACTGGGATTTTTACCCACCGCGGGGATGGGAGCGGCTGTTGCCCAAGGGGATGCGGGTGCCGGACAAGGCTTACGATGATCTGGTGGCCCTGATTCTGGTGGAGCGGTACTGGCGTGGGCAAGCAAGGGCTGAGCCGACGTGAATTTCTGTACGGGCTCCTGCTGGGGCTGGCGGTGGCCGGCTGTGGCGGGCCTAGGGGCTCTCTGCCCCTCATTCTCGCCCTTAAACAGGGGATCCCGGCCAGCTTGGTGAACGAGTTTCGCCGCCGCACCCAGGTTCGCTTTCGGCTGCAACTGTTGGACGAGCGGGCCCAGTTGCTGGCCTACCTGCAGCAGAGCGTCCAGCCGCCTGAGCCGGCCTGGTGGGAGCCGGGGAGATGGTTCCGGCGACAGCCGCCAGCAGCGGCCCTGAGCCTGTTGGGAGCTGACGCCTTGGATCGGGCCATTGCTGCCGGTTGGCTGGATCCCTTGCCACCTGACCTCTTGGGAGAACGGTGGCAGCACTTGGATCGCCGCTGGCAGGCTGCTGCCCGGCGAGAGGGGCAGATCTGGGGCGTGCCCTGGCGCTGGGGGGTAACGGCCATTGCCTACCGCCGCGACCGGGTGAGCGACCCCATCCGGGACTGGGCGGATCTGTGGCGGCCTGAGCTGGCCGGCAAACTCACCCTGCCAGATCACCCCCGGGAGGTGATCGGGCTCGTCCTCAAAAAGCTGGGCCGCTCCTACAACGATCCCCTCGATCCCGAAGAGGCCGAACTGCGGCGAGAGCTGGGATCCCTGCACCGCCAGGTTCTGGCCTATACTTCCGCCGACTACTTGCCCATGTTGCGCCTGGCCGATAGCTGGGTGGCTGTGGGCTGGTCGCAGGATCTCTATGCCACCCAGGCCAACTACCCCGAGCTGGAGGTGGCGATCCCGGCTTCGGGATCCGCCATCTGGTGGGATGTCTGGGTGCGGCCGCATAGAGCTCACAACGCTCCCCCAGAGCTGGAAGGATCCCTGCTGGCCGACTGGATTGACTTCGTCCTAACCCCAGAGTTCGCCCCCCGCCTGGTGAACTTGAGCGGGATCCCTTCGGTTTGGCCGCTGGATTTGGCCCAACTCTCTCCTCGGCTGCGTCGCAGGGCTGACTTTCAGCCTTCTACCTGGGAGCGCGCCGAGATTTGGCGGCCTCTGAGCCCCGCCGAAGCCGAGTCCTACCTCCGCCTCTGGGACCAGATGCGGCGCGGCCTCTTGTAGCCCGGCTTTTTCCGACCCCGGCGGCCAAGGTGTGAGAACCGGCAAGTCTAGGGAGGCAACCAGGACCCTCTACTTGTCCTTTTTGCTCTTTTTGCCCGCTTTGGGTGTCTCCGCGACGGCCTGTTCCAGTTGCAAGCCAGCAGGGTCTGTGGCCGCCTCTGCAGAAGGCTCAACCGCCTCAGGGATCCCAGACGCCTCTGCTTCTACAGAAGGGAGAGCTGCCTGCGGCTCTGTTGCAACCTCCCCCTCAGCTTTCGCATCGACAGGAGGCTCAACTGCCTCGGGGATCGCGGATCCCTCTGGCTTCTCGGCCTCAAACTCCGTCTCCGGCACCCCTGCCCTAGCCGACTCAGACCTCTCCTGCCGGTCTTCACCCTCAGAGCGGGGCGAGAGGGTGGGCGGTTCGGTGGGGTTGCCTTCGCTATCGACCCAGTTGACCGTGGTTTGGGACTTCAGCCAGGCCATCACCTTGTTGGCGAGCAGATCTTCGTGGACTGCTTGGCGGACTCGCTCCCGATCCAGCTTCTGCCCTTGCTGCGCATAGGCCGCCATCACCTCTTCCACCTCGACTTCCAATTCGTTGGGGCCTACGGCAATCTGCTCCTGCCGGACGATAGCGCTCAGAGCCAAGGTGCGCCGCAGCCGGTTGATGGCCTCGGGCCGGTGGCGCTCCATCAACTGGTTGAGAGTTTCCGGCGGCAGTTGGGACAAGAACTTGCGGATCTCTCCCGGCGTGACCCCTTGCTGCTGCTGCAGCGACTGAAGGCTTCGGGCCAGCAGTTGTGTCGTTTCTTGCTCGACTAGGGTCTCCGGCAGATCCACCTCGGTGGTTTCCAAGATGGCATTGAGGATGGCCGTCTCCAGGTTCTCCTCAGATTGCCGCAGGGCATCTTGCTCGAGGCGCTTTTGCAGGTGTTCCCGCAGTTCGGCCACCGTCTGAAACTCGCTGATCTCCTGCACAAAGGCGTCATCCAGCTCCGGCAGCTCTTTGGTCTTGATCTCTTTGAGGCAGACGGTGAACGTAACCGTTTTCCCGGCCAACTCTTTTCTGAAGTAATCGTCGGGGAAAGTAGCTGTGATCTCCTTGGTTTGGTCGAGCTGCATGCCGACCACGCCCGCCACAAAACCAGGGATGAAGTTCTCCTCTTTGAGCTCCAACTGAAAGTCCTGGGCGGCGATTTCCTCCAGAGGATTGCCCTCGGCATCGCGGGCTTGAAAATCGATCACCACCACATCCCCCAACTGGGCGGGCCGATCCTCCACCGGCAAGAGGGTGGCCCGCTGATCCCGCCACCGGTCGATGAGCTGGTCGATCTGTTCGGGCTTGACGGTGACGCGGGTGGCCGTGACGGTCAGGCCCTTGTATTGGCCGACACGGGCTTCGGGGTACACCTCCACATACCCCGAGAAGCTGAAGTCGGCCTCCGGGTTGAAGCGATCCAGAAGCTGCTCCACCTTGTCGTCCAGCTCGAAGCGGCTGATGGGATGCAGTTGGGTGTCCTTGAGCGCCTGTTGGATGGCCTCGTTGATCAGGTCATCGACGGCACTGGCCATGACGCGCTCGCGGCCCACCTGGCGTATCACCAGGTTGCGGGGAGCTTTGCCCTTGCGAAATCCGGGGATCTGGATATTCCGCTCCAGTTGGCGCAAGGTTTTTTCGTAGGAGCGCTTAACCTGGTCGGCTTCTACCACGATCTTGAGGCCAACCCGGCTGCCAGGACGTTTTTCTTGTGTGACCTGCATAGGAAGTGATGGGCTAGTGGAAGAGGCAAGCAGGATTTCAATTTTACCCCAACTGCTTGGAGATCGACGGGATCCATTCGGAACAGTTCTAGGCAGGGGATCCCTCTGTGGTGACTTCCTTAACGTCCTGAATGTCTTCCTGGGGCTCGGCACGCTTGCTGGGGGGCAGTTGCTTGACTTTGGCTTCCAGCTCCACCACCATTTCCTTCAGCTCGCTAATGGTGACTTCCTTTTCTTGCAACTGCCGATTTTTCTCGCGGGCTTCGATGCTGAATTGGAGACGCATCCAGAGGCTATAGAGCCAGGCAAGGGCGGCCCCGATCCCGGCAGAGGCCAACAGTTCGATCGCCAGCGGGCTTTCAACGCTGACGCCGGGGGCAAAGGTAATCGTGACCGGGCTGGCGTTTTGCATGGCGAAAAGAGCGATTCCCAGGAGGGCCGAGAACAGGATCAGGTAGTTGAACAGTCGCATGCTTTTCTCCTCAGAGGGATCCACGACGGCTTGCCAGCACCAGAATACCCACAAACGGGGGTTGATTTGTTGGCCCAAGAGATCTCAGAAGAACCAGCCATAGCTGTGTAAGCCTTTGCCCAGAAAGTTCACCCCCAGATAACACACCCAAACCACCCCAAAGCCCAAGCTGGCCAAGAGAGCGGGGCGCTTGCCCTGCCAGCCTTTGGTGATGCGGGCGTGCAAATAGGCGGCAAAGACCAACCAGGTGATCAAGGCCCAGGTTTCTTTGGGATCCCAGCTCCAGTAGGTGCCCCAGGCTTCGTTGGCCCAGACGGCGCCGGCAATGATGCCGATGGTCAGCAGCGGGAACCCCAGCCCGATTAGCCGGTAGCTGGTGTTGTCTAAGATTTCCGCCAGGCTCAGCCGTTGCAGCGGGATCCCTTCGGGTGCCGGTTGGGGAGGGGGTTCAGCCGGTCGGGGGGAGCGGATCCCGGCGTAGACCAGTTCTGCAGCGGGCGATGGCAGGGTGGCTTCTGTCCATTCGGGGTGGGTTGCAGGCTGGGAGGGTCCAAATTGCAGGCCGAGGGAGTTGCCCTTTAACTGAACTTCCTGGCCGCGGGTGACGATGAGAAAAGCGATGGCCAAAAGGGATCCCACCAAGAGGGCTGCATAGGCCAGAAGCATCACCGTTACATGCATCATCAGCCAGTTGGATTGCAAAGCCGGCACCAGTGGCTGGGCCTCCTGCATATCTGCCGGCAGGGCCAGGGCGGCAAAGGCCACAACGCCCGTCGCCAGCGGGGCGGTCGTCACCCCCACCCAACGGCTACGAGTCCAGTGGAGAGCCAGCAGATGCAAGGCGGTGATCCCCCAGGCCAAGAAAAACAAAGACTCGTACAAGTTACTCAAGGGGAAATAGCCGGCATCGATCCAGCGGGCCGTCAGCAGGGCGGCGATCGTCAAGTTCGCCCCGATCATCCCCGCCAAGCCCAGCTCCGACAGAAGCTGCACCTGGGGAAACGCTGCCCCGCCCCAATAAAACAGCATGGCCCCTAAGCAAACGGCAAAGGCCACGTTGTTGAGCAAAGCCTGCCACTGAGCTAGATCCAGGCCTGCAAGGGCCGTTATCGCCAACACAGCCATACCTGACCTCAGAAGTTCTCCTGACCTGGCTTGGGCCAGACCGCTGATCCCATTCTAGGGCGGGGGAGGGGATCTTCCCCAAAGGACACATGCTGGTAATGTGGGGATGGCTTATCTGCAGCTCGGCAGGATACCGAAAGTGTTGGGATGTGAGGCTCATGCAAAGACACGCGGGAAAGGCCAGAACCTGGAGATGGGGATGGTGGATGGCTCTGGTGGCGGCTCTTGTGCTGGTCGCTTGCGCTGGATCCCCGCTTGAACAGCCCCAGGAACAGCTACCTCAGCTCGAGCGGGTACCGGTGCCGCCGGAGATCGCCAAGCTGGATGCCTACTTGGAGCACTGCCGTCCGCGAGTACAGATCCTCAGCCCCCAACCCGGAGAGGTGTTGTCGGAGCGGCAAGTAACCGTTCGCTTTGCGGTGCAGGGGTACCCGCTCTTTAAAGATCCGCAACTGGGCCTTGGCCCCCATCTGCACGTGGTGCTGGACAACCGGCCCTACATCGCCCATTACGACGCCGATGCTCCTCTCGTTTTCGAAGATTTGGAGCCGGGATCCCATACTCTGCGGGTGTTTGCCGGCAAGCCCTGGCACGAGAGCTTTAAAAACTCCGAGGCCTACGCCCAGGTCAGCTTCCACGTGCTCGCCTCCACACCGGAATATGTGCCGCAACCGCAGTTGCCCCTGCTCACCTACAACCAGCCCAGCGGCAGCTACGGTGCCGAGCCGATCTTGGTGGATTTTTGGCTGGCCAACGCCCCGGTGCGCGAAAGTTTGCTGACCGACATGCCGCGGGATTGGCGCATCCGCTACACCCTCAACGGCCAGTCCGGCCTGCTGGATCGCTGGGAGTCTTTTTACTTGAAGGGCTTGAGGCCCGGTCGCAACGTGATGGTGGTGGAGCTGGTGGACAGCAAAGGGGATCCCATCCGCAATGTGTTCAACAGCGCTGCCCGCGAGATCACCTACACCCCCGGGGGCCAAGACACGCTCTCCAAGCTGATCCGCGGCGAGCTGAAAGCGGAAGAGGCCCTGGCCATTGTGCAGCCTCAGCCCACGCCGACCCCAACACCCACCCCGACGCCGACACCCACCCCGACGCCGACACCCACCCCGACGCCGACGCCCACCCCGACGCCGACGCCCACCCCGACGCCGACGC
>NZ_JAOALE010000018.1:0-41684 GCF_047462575.1 Synechococcus sp. 'PEA 65AY6A-5F PE A' | reverse complement strand
CGCCGACGCCCACCCCGACGCCGACGCCCACCCCGACGCCGACGCCCACCCCGACACCCACTCCCGCGCCGCCTCGCCAGCCTCGCTTTCAGCTGGACCGTTCCCGTCCCACCGCAGAAGGGATCCCGGCTGTTCCCGCGCCACCGCCCGTAGGGCTCACTCCTGAACCTGAACCCAGCCCAGAGCCCTCTCCGCAGCCTGTCCCCACTTCAACTCCCCAGCCTGTGGCTACACCTTTGCCGCGCGTCACCCCCATCCCCTTCCAGGAGCGGCGAGTGCGACAGCAGGGGTTGCGGCTTTTCCCGCCTGGGCTCCATAGCCCCTACTCGACGGATAACCTGTAGTACGATGGCGGCTCGAAGACTTGACTCTATGGGTAGTGTCTGAGATCTAAAATTTATCTTGATTTACTCTAAACTTGGGGCAGCCAAGACGATGGCTTTTCCTTGGGATCTGCCTTGGCTGGTTTGGGGTTGAGGCTCATTGACAACTCTCTCTGAAATCAGCCTCAAAAGGTTTCAGAAATGGATTAGCAGGCTGTTTGATACCTTGCCGGGCCAGCCTCTCCGATAGATTTCTACAGACAAAATAGGCATCTGTAGCGATGTAGAGTGTATCAAAAAACATGTTTCTTATCTCAGTACAATCTGGTTAACGATTGAGAGAGCATGACCGATCTTGCTTGCTTTTTTCTGTCCTATTGATTTAAGTTTTGAGTAACGGAATCGCCTTATTTTAGTAACATCTACCCGTAAATCGGCGAGCTGACAGAGGCCGGAACTGAGGAACCGCTGGCGGTAGCTCAAGGACAAGACTCAATAAATTTAGTGAATCAAATAGCCGCTGAAAGTCTGGATTTTAGGTTGCCAAAACCTTTACGGAAAGGCTTTTCTACTGGTATGAATAAAGTGCTGTTTGCAGCAAGGTCGGCTTCGTACTGTGGGAAGCAAGCTTGATGCGACAGCAGAAGCGAAGATTCTGACAGGGCATCAACTTATGGTGTGGGGTTTGATATGGCGGAGAATCTTGAGCTGCAAGACGCAGTGGGGCGTTTTTTAAAAATCATTGGGCGCTACTCGTTGCTCACCGCTGAGGAAGAACTGCATCTGGCCCACCAAGTGCAGCGGATGATGGCCCTTCTGGAGCAGCGGCGGCAGCACGAGTCGCTGGAGGATTGGAGCCGACGGCTGGGGATCCCTTTAGAGGAGCTGCAGCAGATCCTGCGGCAGGGGGAAGCGGCCAAAAAGCGCATGGTGGAATGCAACCTGCGCCTGGTGGTGTCGATTGCCAAGCGCTACCGCAACCGCGGCTTGCCGTTCCTGGATCTGATTCAAGAGGGCACCATTGGCCTCACCCGCGCCGTGGAAAAATTTGATCCCACGCGGGGGTACAAGTTCTCCACCTACGCCACCTGGTGGATCCGGCAGAGCGTGAACCGCGGCATCCAAAACAAAGGGCGCCTGATCCGGCTGCCCGCCCACATGTACGAGAAGGTCTCCCAGGTGAAGCGGCGCTACCGCGAGCTGTCCGCTGAGAAGGGATCCCGGCCTGCCGCAGAGGAAGTTTTCGATTCGCTGGATATTGGCGACAACTACCGCGAACTGATCACCCGCCACATGGCCGAGATCCGATCCCTTAATGTAGGGGTAGGCGACGAGGACGGCACCGAGCTGCAGCACTTTATCCCTGACGAGGACAACGATCCCATCGAACATCTGAATCGGGTTGCCCATTGCGAGGAAGTGCGCGCCCTGGTGAGCCAACTGAGCGAACGCGAGCAGCAGGTAATTGTGGCCCGCTATGGGCTGGATGGGTCGAAGGGCCTGACGTTGCGGGAGATTGGGGAGCACATCGGTCTTTCGCGGGAGCGAGTCCGGCAAATTGAGCGGCGGGCCCTGCGGAAATTGCGGCGGCTACAGCAGGAATACTCCACCCCCAAGGCCGGCAGACAGCTCAACTCCCCAAGCTAACTGGAGCCTGCCCTCTGTAGAACGGCTTCTTCACCACTTCAGCAGGACGGCGCTGGCCCCGAATCTCAATCTCTAGCCGGGATCCCACCTTAGCCCAAGTTGAATCCACATATCCCAGGCCGATGCCATAGCCCAAAGTGGGAGAATGGGTGCCGCTGGTTACCCGGCCGATCGGCTCAGGGGAGTTGGGAGCGTAGATGGCATAGCCGCGGCGGGGAATGGCTCGCTCCAACAGCCGAAACCCCACCAGACGGCGCGGGATCCCTTGCTGGCGTTGGCTTTCGAGGGCAGGCTTGCCGATGTAGTCCCCTGGATTGCTGACCAACCAGCCCAGGTCGGCTTCCAGGGGGGTGGTGCTCTCATCTATGTCTTGCCCGTAGAGACAGAAAGCGGCCTCCAGGCGCAGCGTATCGCGGCAGCCCAGTCCACAAGGCTGTACCCCCGCCTGCACCAGTTGCTCCCAGAGCCAAAGCCCGTCGGCAGGGCCGAGCAGGAGCTCAAAGCCATCCTCTCCGGTGTAGCCGGTGCGGGCCACAAAGACCCCTGCCCCTGAGGATCTCTCTTTTCGAGTCGCAAACTGCCCGTGTTGAAACCGGCGCAAAGCCCTCAGGGATCCCGCCAAAAAAGGCTGCAAAACCTCTTCGGCTGCCGGCCCCTGCACCGCCAGCAACACCTGAGACTCGGTGTGATCTTGAAGTTCCAGGCCGGGGATCCCCTGCTGATGGAGCCACTCCCAGTCCTTTTGGCGGGTGGCCGCGTTGACGATCAGGCTCCAGTGCTCCAGCTCGCCTTCTGGTGGGTGCCGGTAGAAGATGACATCGTCCACAATGCCCCCTAGGGGGTTTAGCAAAACCGTGTAGCGAGCGGATCCCACCGCCACAGCGCCCAGATCGCTGGGCACCAGACGGCTGAGGTGGGATCCCAGCTCCGGCCCCCAGAGGTCGAACTTGCCCATGTGGGAGATGTCGAAGACGCCTGCCCGCTCCCGCACCGCCCGATGCTCGGCCACCACCCCCTGATACTGCAGCGGCATTTCCCAGCCGGCAAAGGAGACAAACCGCGCCCCCAAGGCTTGGTGCAGGGGAAACAGGGGGGTGCGTTGCAGGGGAGTTGAGCTCATCCACGGATCTCTAGGAGTCAAGGACTAGAATAAACGCAACGTCGCCCATTTCTTGGAGCTCGTCCCATGCGTCTTCTCCACACCATGATCCGCGTTGGCAACCTAGAGCGCTCCTTGCAGTTCTACTGTGACGTTCTGGGGATGCACTTGCTCCGCAAAAAAGACTACCCCAGCGGGGAGTTCACGCTGGCCTACGTGGGCTATGGCGACGAATCGGAAACGGCGGTGCTCGAGCTAACCTACAACTGGGGTACCGACCACTACGAGCTGGGCAACGGCTACGGCCACATCGCCATCGGCGTCGAGGATATCTACAGCACCTGTGAGGCTATCAAAGCCCGCGGCGGCAAAGTGGTGCGCGAGCCCGGGCCCATGAAACACGGCAGCACCGTGATCGCCTTTGTCGAGGATCCCGATGGCTACAAAATCGAGCTGATCCAGATGGGATCCCTGCAGGAGCAGGGTGCCGCCCCCGAAAGAACAGCTGCCGCCTCTGCCTAAACTTGCCAGAAGCGGATCCCCCACCTAGTTGGCGGATCCCCCCACCGTCAACTGTCCCAAGACGTTGATGTCGAAGGTGAAGTTGATCGTCACCGAGTTGCCTTCATAGGCCTCAGGCAGGGGCAAAAAGGGCGCCGCCCGCTGAATTGCTGTCAGCGCTGCGTCGTCGGTTTGTTGGCTGCCGGAAGTGCGGGCCAGGCGAATGCTCTGCAGCTCGCCCCCCCGGCCCACTGTAAAGATCACCACTGTGCGGCGGGAGGTGCCGGTCTGGCCAGGGATCCAATTCTGCTCCACTTTGCGTTGCAGAGCTGCCAGCCAAGGGCCCCAGTCCACATTGGCCCGCGCCGCCACGCTGGGGGGGTTGGGAGCCGATTGGGTGGGGTTGGCCAAGCCGCTGGCTCCTCTGCCCTGGATCCCGGCCCCATCACTGGGAGCGGAAGCGCTGAGGGGCGGCCCCAACTGGGAAGCATCGGAGGGCCGCTCGGCAGGGAGAACCTCCGTCGGCGGTTGGGGAGCAGGCGCAACAGGCTGCAATTGGCTGGGATCCGAGTCCCGCTCCCTGGGCTGCACGGGTAGAGGCTCGGCAGTGGGGGGGCGGGTGGGAGCCGGCGGAGCAGGGGGAGCAGCCGCCACCGGTGGCGGAGTCTGGGTGGGAGTGGGTCGGGGAGCTGGGGTGGGCGGAGGCGGCGCTGCAGTCGGCGTTGCAGTGGGCCGAGGAGGAGCCGGAGGCGCAGTTGGCGTAGGGGGTGGGGTAGATCGAGGAGTGGCCAGAGCAACTTCCGCCGGAGCAGGGGGTGGAACAGGGGCAGGCGGCTGCGGTTGCGGCGGCTGGGGTTGCGGCGGAGGAGGTGGGGGAGCCTTCTGGCGAGGAGCAGCCTGGGATTGGGGTGGACTGCCCTGAGAAGGGGGGGCTTCCGCCCGCTCGCCCCCATCGCGGGAATCCACTTCCGAAACCAGCTCTGCTTCTTCCGGCGGCTTGAGATCTTCTGGCTCTAGCAGGATAAACTCAATGGCCTCTTGTTCTTGCTGGCGAAGTGGCCAAAATCGACTCCAGTAGAGCAAGGCCAGCAGCGCCAGCACGTGCAGCAGCAAGGACAGCGCCACCATCCAAAAAAAGTCGCGCGCCTCTTCCTCGCGGCGGCGCTGTTCAACCCAGATGCTGGTCATGACCAAGCTTGCCCCTTCTTACAAACCTCTCAACACACCGAGTTCTCTTGCTGCAGACTCGGCCAAAGGACTCCGTCTCGCTGACGCAAGAGTGCTCCGCACTGCTGGCGCAAGCAGATTACACGCTAGCTAGTGTTATAGCATCCGAGCGGTTGGGCTTCCTGCGCAAAGGCGTACAGTCGGCATTCCACCTGGCAGCAGCCGTTCTAAAATCGCCTACCTTAGATAAAGAGCAGGGATCCCGATTTGCAGGAGAGCCCATGGAACCCATCTGCTTTCATCTGGCCTTTCCGGTTGCCGATCTTGCCTTGGCCAAGGCCTACTACGGCGAGGGCTTGGGCTGCGAGGTCGGTCGAGAAACCCCTGCCGCCGTCATCTTGAACCTGTATGGCCATCAACTGGTGGCCCACCTCACCCAGGAAAAGCTGACGCCCCAGCGGGGCATCTACCCCCGCCACTTTGGCCTGATCTTCCCTGCCCAGGCAGATTGGCAGGCGCTGGCCGAGCGGGCCCGCACGCGGGGATTGCTTTTCTATCAGGAGCCACGCTGGCGCTTTGTCGGCACCCCCCTGGAGCACGGCACCTTCTTTTTGCAGGATCCCTTCTACAACCTGCTGGAGTTTAAGTACTACCGCTACCCTGCCGCCATTTTTGGAGAGCGGGAATGGGCTTTGGTCGGGGATACTGCTTTCCATCCCTCAGGCCAACAGCTTCCGGATCGCTCTCCCAGCAGTGCGTAGCAAACGGGAGGAACACCTTGGCCACTCAACCCCTACACTCTAGCCCTGGGCGCGGCCCCATTTGGCAGATGGATTTCAACGCCGTCCCACTGCGGGATGGGCAGGGGCGGCGGGTTTGGGAGCTGCTGGTCTGCGATGCCAGCGGCCAGTTGCGCCAGGCCAAGTACTGCAGCAACCAAGAGGTCAATAGCACCTGGGTAGCCCAACAGTTGCGCGGCTATCTGGAGGCAGCCCCCCAGCCGCCTGCAGCCATTCGCGTCTTCCGAGCCCGCATGAGCTCCATCTTGCAGCGGGCCTGCAACGCCGCCGGGATCCCCATGCTGCCCAGCCGTCGGGTCTATGCCCTCAAGGCCTGGATGCGAGAGCGGGCAGAGCAGGTTTACCCCCAAGAAACCCAGTTCACCTACAGCCCTGAGCCCCCTGTAGAGCCGGAGCCGCCGGATCCCATCCCCCTGCCGGATAAGTTGCAGGGGGAGCGCTGGGCGTTCGTGACGCTGCGGGCCAGGGATCTGCGGGAAGCCGAGACCTGGCCAATGGAATTCGGCGAGCTGTTCCCGGTGAACTGGGAGGCCTGGGCGCCGGACACGATCATTCCCGGCTTGGTGATTGCCTCGCGGCGGGCTTTGCCCATAGCAGCTTGGCTGAGCGGTATGGAGCCTGCTTATTTGCATGTTGCCGAGGGACGGCTGCTGTTCGAGGCTGGCCTCAACGATTGCTATCTGTTTGCGCAATTAAAAGATGAAAAGCTGCGGGCGGAGGCAGAAGGCTTTGCCCAGCGACAACGCCAAGCCCAAGGGATCCATTTCCTTGCCATCCAGAGCGATTTCCGGGCCCAGTCCTTCGCCGGCTTTTGGCTGATGCAGTACCCTCTCTAGAACAGTTGTCGGCCTGTCTGCCCCGCCACTCGCTCCGCCCCAGTTGCCTGGGCAGCCCGCAAACCCTTGCGTGAATCCTCAGGCTAGCTATGTTTGCGAGGCAACACAAAAATGGTATCAACGCCTCTGCGAGCGCCTCGCCAAAACCCGCAAAGGCTGATTCTTTCGTTGACCCGCTCGATGCCTTGCGCCACAAGGCTTTCAGGCCTCTCACCCCCCCTCTTCGGGGCCCTTTTTTGCCACCTTCGACCGACCCCCTCGCAAATAGGCCTTGCATTCCTTGCCCTGCTTGGGTTTAATAGGGGTAGAGTTCCCCCTTCGGGGGGATCCCTAGAAATTGGAAACATCCAGTGACCCCGGTGGCGGTAGACCACCATGAAGTTCCCCCTTCGGGGGGATCCCTAGAAATTGGAAACTGGGAGGATTTTTTAGATTGGGCAAAGAACAATCCTGTTCCCCCTTCGGGAGGATCCCTAGAAATTGGAAACAAGAGTTTCAGGCGGAGTCCTCTAATAGAGACTAGCTTGGTTCCCCCTTCGGGGGGATCCCTAGAAATTGGAAACGGCAGTTTTGCTGGCTGGGTTTCTGGGAGATTTCGTAGAGGTTCCCCCTTCGGGGGGATCCCTAGAAATTGGAAACGCTAAGAAGGTTATTACGGAGATAGCTTGACAAGTGGGATGTTCCCCCTTCGGGGGGATCCCTAGAAATTGGAAACATACGGGACAAGACCACAGTCGCAGTGGACAAGGCTTTGGTTCCCCCTTCGGGGGGATCCCTAGAAATTGGAAACTTGGTTAATAACCCACCCATATAACCTGACGTAGTGGGACAGTTCCCCCTTCGGGGGGATCCCTAGAAATTGGAAACTGGATCATCAGGGGTAAACAGGGCTATGTTGTGTTTTTGGTTCCCCCTTCGGGGGGATCCCTAGAAATTGGAAACCCCACCAACACACCCAGGATTTTTCCTGGGTGTTCTTGTTCCCCCTTCGGGAGGATCCCTAGAAATTGGAAACTACACTTAATAGGCAGAAGGTGGTTATGCCTATTTCAAGTTCCCCCTTCGGGGGGATCCCTAGAAATTGGAAACCTATGAAGTTCTTCGGTGCAGACGGTCACTACATCATGTTCCCCCTTCGGGGGGATCCCTAGAAATTGGAAACCACAACGTTGTGCGTACATCCGGGATATTGCCCGGATGTTCCCCCTTCGGGGGGATCCCTAGAAATTGGAAACCCCTTGTGAACGCGTGCTAGAATCCGGGCAATATCCCGGGTTCCCCCTTCGGGGGGATCCCTAGAAATTGGAAACTTCTAGTATGTTAGCAGCTTCGTTCCAAGCTGCTTGAGCGTTCCCCCTTCGGGGGGATCCCTAGAAATTGGAAACTTACTATTCATCTACCTCATCTGGTAGGAAGTAGCCGAAACGTTCCCCCTTCGGGGGGATCCCTAGAAATTGGAAACAAGGCACACATGTCCACGTAGTCCTTCAGGTTGTTAAAGTTCCCCCTTCGGGGGGATCCCTAGAAATTGGAAACGATAATGCGGAAGACTTGGTAAACCTCCGTTATGTTCTGGTAAGTTCCCCCTTCGGGGGGATCCCTAGAAATTGGAAACACAATTGACGCAACAGACCTACAGCTGTGTTATACTGGTTCCCCCTGCGGGGGGATCCCTAGAAATTGGAAACTGTGCTGCAAACCATAAGGCCCAATGGGCAACGGCTTGTACTGTTCCCCCTTCGGGGGGATCCCTAGAAATTGGAAACAGTGTTGGTAAGATTTCCTGCGGCACCGGACGTTCACGTTCCCCCTTCGGGGGGATCCCTAGAAATTGGAAACTTTCTATATAACATTAAGTAATGGAAATACGTTATGCCGTAGTTCCCCCTTCGGGGGGATCCCTAGAAATTGGAAACCTTTCCCAAGGATAATTGCAACGTCGCGAATGTATTGTTCCCCCTTCGGGGGGATCCCTAGAAATTGGAAACTTCCCAGCAATTTCCTTCACTATGAGCCGTGGTGGCTCAACAGTTCCCCCTTCGGGGGGATCCCTAGAAATTGGAAACAGACCCAGAAGTGACGCCCGTTGGCCAGACGGGCTTGATGTTCCCCCTTCGGGGGGATCCCTAGAAATTGGAAACACTAGTCTAACCAATCAGGCAGGAGCTCGCAGGCTACCGCCCACGATGTTCCCCCTTCGGGGGGATCCCTAGAAATTGGAAACATAGTCGATATTCGACTCCGACCAGCCATTGCATAAATAAGGTTCCCCCTTCGGGGGGATCCCTAGAAATTGGAAACCCTGAATGGGCTTAGGTTGGAATGCTACCTTCTCAAGTTCCCCCTTCGGGGGGATCCCTAGAAATTGGAAACCTTCACGAATGGTTACTTCGTCGAGTTTCAAGATACGTGTTGTTCCCCCTTCGGGGGGATCCCTAAAAATTGGAAACTCGATGGAAACAATGCGTTGAAGTCCTAGAGCTTCAGCCAGTTCCCCCTTCGGGGGGATCCCTAGAAATTGGAAACATAAAAGACACCCAGGAAACAATCCTGGGTGCTTGGGTTCCCCCTTCGGGGGGATCCCTAGAAATTGGAAACTCACAAAACTTGGCAAGAACCCACTCAGGAATTTTCTCTACGATGTTCCCCCTTCGGGGGGATCCCTAGAAATTGGAAACGTATACGATACACTTAGTTGTACACTAGGTACTCATGTTCCCCCTTCGGGGGGATCCCTAGAAATTGGAAACCCCAGTAGCTCTACGACTGTCTCCAGATCGTAGAAGATAAGTTCCCCCTTCGGGGGGATCCCTAGAAATTGGAAACCCAGATCGGGCCAGAAGATGGGATCCACTCGATGACGCCGTGTTCCCCCTTCGGGGGGATCCCTAGAAATTGGAAACGACAGGAACCAGGAAATATAACAGATCCTTCGGATTGTTCCCCCTTCGGGGGGATCCCTAGAAATTGGAAACACTCGGGAGGGCAGTTAACGATGGGGATCTCAATGGGGGAGGTTCCCCCTTCGGGGGGATCCCTAGAAAATTAGAAGGACACCGAAAGGGGTCCATTGTTCCCCCTTCGGGGGGATCCCTAGAAATTGGAAACTAGTATTCATACCACTCATCAGGGTGGTGAAAGACAATCGTTCCTCCTTCGGGGGGATCCCTAGAAATTGGAAACGCCCAGGGAGTTTAAGAACTCCCGGGCTTGCTTTAGTCACGCGTCCTCAAGTTCCCCCTTCCGGGGGATCCCTAGATAGGGTGTAGGTTGGCCAAGTAAGCGGCTCCCCCTTCCTTGGGGGGAAACTAGCAGCGGGGATCCCCAGGTGTTGAACATGCGCTTTGCGTTTTGCCGATACCGGCGGCCTTTCCGCCAGCCCTTGCGCACGCGCTACGGCCTGTGGTCTATCCGCGAAGGGATCCTGGTTCGGCTGACGGACGCGGAGACGGGAGGTCAGGGCTATGGGGAGATTGCCCCCATCCCCTGGTTGGGCAGCGAGACCGTAGAGGAAGCGCTGGCATTTTGTCAGCAGTTGCCCCCTGAGCTGTCGGAAGCAGAGATCGAGAAGATCCCGGCAACCTTGCCCGCCACGCGCTTTGGGCTGGAATGCGCCTGGCTGGCCTGTCGGGATCCCGGCTGGCTGGCAAGGGATCTCTCCGGGCTTTCCTGGTGTGGGCTTTTTGGGAAAACCCCACCCTCAGGTTCCTACCCCGCCTACAAGGTCAAGGTGGGGGTGGAGCCTCTCGAGCAGGAGGTGAAAAAGCTAGAAAGCTGGCTGGAGCAGTTGCCCGCAGGATCCTGCTTGCGCCTGGATGCCAATGGGGGGCTGAGTCTGGAAGGGGCGCGGCGCTGGCTGGCCCTCTGTGACCGGATCAACCAAGAGTGGCCAGGCAAGATTGAGTTTTTCGAGCAGCCCTTGCCACCAGCGCAGCACGCCGATCTAAGCCGGCTGAGCTGGGAGTTTCAGACTCCCATTGCCTTGGATGAGTCCGTGGTTGGGCTGGAGCAGTTGCAAGCTGTCCACCAAGCCGGCTGGAAAGGGATCCTGGTGGTCAAGCCCTCCTTGGTTGGCTCCTGCCTTGCCCTTAGGGACTACCTCAGGCAACACCCTAGCCTAGATTTGGCCTTCTCCTCCGCCCTGGAAACGCCCATCGGCGCTTGGCATGGCCTAGTTTGGGCGGGATCCCTGCAGGCAAAAACAGCCCATCCCAGAGCCTTGGGATGGGGGGTGGGGGAGTTTTTCCAGGAAGGGGATCCCCTCACCCTGATCACGCTCTCAGCCCAGGAGCGGGCAGCCCTGATGCAGGCGGTGTGGGAGCTCCACAGCCAGCCCTAGACGGCGGCGGCTTGCTTGGCCCGTTCCTGCCGCAGGTAGGCCTGGATAAAGTGCATCAGCTCCTCCGGTTCGCCATTCATAAACGCCTCGACATTGTAGGTTTCGGCGTTGGTGCGGTGGTCTTTGATCAACTTGTAGGGATCGAAAGTGTAGGTGCGAATCCGACCCCCAAAGCCCTGGGTCACCATCTCACCCCGGATCTCGGCCAGCTTTTGCCGGCGCTTTTCTTCCTCAAGCTCGATCAGCTTCGCCTTCAGGATCTGGATGGCCCGCTCCTTGTTTTGCAGTTGGGAGCGCTCTTCGGTGCAGCGCACGGCAATGCCGGTGGGCTTGTGGATAACCCGCACCGCCGTTTCCACCTTGTTGACGTTTTGGCCCCCTGCCCCGCCGGAACGAGAAGTCTCGAACTCCAGATCCTCCATCCTCAGCTCGAACTCATTGTCCTCCTCCAGGATAGGCATGACCTCAACGCCGGCAAAGCTGGTCTGGCGCTTGCCGTTGGCGTTAAAGGGGCTGATGCGCTCCATGCGGTGGTTGCCCTTCTCGGCGGAAAGATACCCGTAGGCATAGGGGCCTTCAATCAGCAGGGTGGCCGACTTGATGCCGGCCTCTGCCCCTTGCGAGTATTCCGAAAGCGTGACCTTGTAGCCCTGGTTTTCCGCCCAGCGGGTGTACATCTTCAGGAGCATCTCCGCCCAGTCTTGGGCATCGGTTCCCCCCGCGCCAGCGGTGATGGTGAGGATGGCGCCGTTTTTGTCGTAGGGGCCCGAAAGCAGTTGCCGCAGCTCCCATTGGCCGAGCTCCCGCTCCACCGCCGCCAGGGATCCGGACACTTCGGCCAACAGCTCCGGGTCCGGGTCTTCTTGCAGCAGCTCCAAGGCGCTGGCAGCATCCTCTAGGCGATCCTTCCAGCGGTGGATTTGATCCCAGGAGGCCTTGAGGCTGTTGAGCTGTTGCAGGTGGCGGCGGGCCGCCTCGGCATCGTTCCAAAACTGCGGCTGCGCTGCTTCCTGCTCCAAAATGGCGATCTGCTGCTCCAGGTGGGGCAGGTCAAAGATAGTCCTGAGCACTGCTCAGGCGCGAGGTGAGCGATTCTAGGGTGCGTCTCAGATCGGCCAGTTCCATAGAGAGCATCAAGAGAGAGCATCAAGCTGCGCTTCGGCTCTCATCCTAGCCTGTAGGCTGGCAATTCAACCAAGGGATCCAGCTCTTTTGCAGGTTTGCTGCAACACTGTGAACCGCATTCCTGGCCAATTGGGTGATCCCGCGCCGGCTCTAGGACGCGACAGAGCGGCCTTGGGCGATGGCTTTTGCCGAAGGATCCCTGTCGGAGCACCTCAAGCCCGTAGCAGAATGGAAAATCTTGTTTCGGAGGCCGCTATGCTGAGGGTCTTTTCCTTGCTTTCCGGACTGGTTCTGGCTGGGGGGGTGGCTGCTTTGGCCATCACCAATCCCACCCCGGAAGAGTACGGAGCCTACGCAGGAGACCAATTGGCTGCCTATGCTACACGGGAATACTGCGCCCAGATCCCAGCTTTTTTGCCCACCCTCATTGAGGAATGTCACGCCCTTGTGCAACAGCTGCAACCAGAGCTGGTGGAGCTGTTTCTGCGCCAGACCCGCCGGCAAAACTTCATCCTCTTCAGCCTCTACAGCACCGATTTGTCGTTGCTTAACTTTGGCCCGCTGGGGATCTCCCTGCCCACCTACCACTTTGAAACCTTGGCCGTGGCAGGGCAATTCTATACCTATGAGATCCGCGAGGGCAAAACCACTCCCCAAAAGGGCTAAACCTGGGCCTGCTCCAACAGCGCTTGCAATTCCTCCAGGGCTGCCTGGGCCGACTGCGCCTGCTGGTAAAGGGATTGCACCATCTCGGCGCTGGCCTGAGCCGATTGCAGGGTGGATTGGCTTTGGCGTTGGATGCGCTCTGCCAAGCCGCGGATGCGGTTGCTGGCTTCGGTGGTGCGCCCCGCCAATTTGCGGATCTCCTGGGCAATGGCACCAAAACCGCCGCCCCCACCCCTGCGGTTGGCCTCCACAGCCGCATTAAAGGAGAGCAGGCGAATATAGCCTGCCACCTCTACGATCAAGTCAACGATGGTGTTGATTTCTTTGAGCTCGCGGGAGAGCTCCCGGTTGCTGTCGGCAATGTCCTGAAATAGGCGGCGCACCGCCTCTACCCCGGCAAAGGTGGCGGCAAAGGTGGATTTGCCCTTTTCCGAGAGCACCGAGCTGATCTCGATGATGCGGGCGTTGAGGCGGGCCAGCTCTTCCGAGCGCTGCTGGGCTTGGCGCCGCTCCCGATCCAAAGCCAGGTTTTGGCTGAGGATCTCGGCTTTTTGCCGCTCCAGATCGCGGGCATACTGAAGGCTGCGGTTTTTTTCCTGCTCCAGCTCGGCCAAGAGCCGTTTCATCTCCTCCTGCTGTTCCCGCAGCCTCTGCTGCGTGGCCAAGTATACCTGGGACTGGGCCACCAACAGCACCGGCACATCCAAAAGGCGGTAGTCTTGCGGGCCAATTTGCACCACCACCGGGTCGTAGATGGTTTCTTGGGGCCGCTGGAAGGCCTGGCTGGCCGCTTGCAACACATCGCAGTCGCCGGACAGAAGGAGAAAACCCCGGCCATGGAACTCCACCATCGAGCTGATGGGCCGCTTCAAAAACACGTCTAGGCCGTAGGGCTTGCTCAGCATCCACTCCAAAATGGCGCGCCGGGTCAGCATCCCCTGCACTTGTGACCGCTCATCCAACACGATCACCCCCGAAAGGCTGCTGTCATCCTCTAGGCGGCGCACCACGTTCTCGCAAGGGGTGGACTCGCTCACCTGAAAGTCCACCAGGGCCAGATCGCGCAGCTTGGTGTGGATCGAGAGGGTGGGAGTGGGCGGATTGGTCAGGGTAGCCATCACAGGGATCCTCGGCGCAGCTTGGGTCGAGACAGGTAGCCAGTAGATGTGCTATGTATTGGGAAACACACAAAAGTGGATCTGGTCGGCTTGCCAGGAGACTACTGCCGACTGCATTTAGTTTGCCTTGGGATCTCGTTCCCTGGCTACGGTCGCAGGCTGGGGATCGGTTGAAAAAAAAGACAAAGGCGGGTTTTTCCCGTTGCCGAGTGGGGATCCCGGCAAGAGGGGATACTCCAAATCCGCGATTTGGCCGGCTCTGAGCTCAGCGAGGCTCTTGGTAGCGGTGGTAGATCTCTAGAATTTCGCCGCGGCCACGGGTAAAAGCGGCCACTACGTGGGGATCGAAGTGGCTACCGCTTTGGCTTTCCACGAAGCGAAAGATATCTGACAGATCCCAAGCTTCTTTGTAGGGGCGGCGGCTAGCTAAAGCGTCGAACACGTCGGCCAAGGCCACAATCCGCCCTTCCAGCGGGATCTCTTCTCCCTTAAGGCCGCGCGGGTAGCCGCTGCCGTCGAACTTCTCGTGGTGGGTGAGGGCAATGATGGCGCTTTTTTTCATCAGCTCCGAGTCCGATTTACTGAGGATCTCGTAGCCAATCTCGGGGTGGCGGTTCATAATCAGGCGCTCTTCGGGGGTGAGGGGGCCTGGCTTCCGCAAGATGGCATCCGGGATCCCGATTTTGCCCACATCGTGCAGGGGGCTGGCGTAGAAAATCAGCTCCTGTTCATGGCTGGAGAGGCCCAACTCTTTGGCGAGAATGCGGGAATAATGGCTCATCCGCTTGAGGTGAAAGGCGTTGTCTTGATCCCGGTATTCGGCAGCCTGGGCTAGACAGAAAATCGTTTCCAGGTGAGCGGCTTTCAGCTCTTCCCGCAAGCGCACATTTTGATAGGCAACCGCCGCCTGGGAAGCCAGGGCTTCGGCCACTTGGACTTCCAGCTCAGAAAACGGCTGGCTCCAGTCAGCCACCTGGTCGGGCGCCAGGTCAGCAGGGCGATCCGGCCTGAGGCGGTTCAACAGTTGCAGGGCACCGAGGATGTTTCCTGAGGGATCCCGCAGCGGCACAGTGAGCAGGGAGCGGGTGCGATATCCGGTCTGCCGATCCACCTGGGGGTTAAAAGCGTAGGGCAGGTCGGGGGGCAGTTGATAAACGTCCGGCAGATTCAAGCTCTCCCCGGTGAGCACCACATAGCCCACAATGCTAGAAGGAGTAAGGGGCAGGCGCAGATCCTGCAGTTCCTCGTTGCGCTTGACTACAAAAAAGCGCAACTCCTCCCCTTCGCGGATGAACAGGCTGGCGCCATCGCAACCCGTCAGCTCGCGGGCTTGGGCAACAATCAGTTCCAGCAGGCGCCTTAAATCCGTTTCCGAAGAAAGGGCGATCCCCACTTGGATCAGCCGCTGACTCAGGCGCAAGGCAGCAGCAGCCTCGAATTTGGCTTCGCCAAGAGCAAGAGAGAGATCGAAGGCGGAAGGCCCATGGGACATAACCTGATCCTCCAGTGGGTTACGAGTGTTCCCAAGGAAGCGGGATTGGAGCGCTAGCAGGGATCCTGCCCCTGCTCCAAGTTGGGAGGCTGGGGGTCGCCAATCCAAAGTAACTCTGCTACCCTACTTTACCTGTGGAAGCGAGAGACGCTGTGACCCAGGTCAAGACCCAGCAGCCAGATGAGGTTGCCCTCCAGCTCATCGTTGGCCTAGGCAATCCTGGCCCGCAGTATGCCAACACCCGCCACAACTGCGGCTTTATGGTGGTGGACCGGCTAGCGGAGCGCTGGCGGATCCCGTTGGCTTTGGAAAAGCGGTTCCAAGGTAGCTACGGAGAAGGTTTTGCCCTGGGGGGCAAGCGGCGCCTGCTCAAGCCGGAGACCTACATGAATCGCTCTGGCGAGGCGGTGCGGGCGGTGTTGGATTGGTACAAGTTGGATCCTGCCTCGGTTCTGGTGGTGTACGACGATATGGACTTGCCCCTGGGTCGCCTGCGGCTGCGGGGATCTGGCTCCGCCGGCGGACATAACGGCATGAAGTCTGTCATTGAGCACTTGGGCAGCGAAGCCTTCCCCCGCTTGCGCCTGGGCGTGGGCAAGCCCAAAGGCCACCAAGACAGGGTTGGGCATGTTTTGGGGAGCTTTGAACCCGCTGAGCAGGCAGTGCTGGACCGGGTTCTAAGGGCGGCAGTGGCAGCGGTGGAGTGTTGCTTGCAAGAAGGATTGAAGACGGCCATGAACCGCTTCAACCCTTTGGATTTCTCTGGGCCAGATCGGCAAGATCAGCCAGCTCCTCTCAACCCAGCCAAGACTGCGCCCGGAGAAAGCTGATGCCGGGATCCCGCCCCGCTGTCTGACTAAGCAAAGTCGCCTCATCAAGGACTGCGTCCGGCCACGCGATCTTCCACCCGCGGCAATTCCTCAGAACCGCCTGGCCGCGTCAGGGAGTCGGCTTCCCCAGTGGCAGGAGAGGGCAAGGATCCCTCCAGGTTGCTACCGATCCCTCGCCAAGCCAGAGAACCGGAGGCTTCGGCGGCCTGAGCGCACAGCTTGGCGCGCAGCTCTGCCTCCTGCTTGGGCTTGAGATAAAGGTTCTCCAGCAGCACCGCCATACCGGCTACCCAGGGGGGCGCGATCACCGCCCCAACAATGCCCAACAACTGAGTGCCCCCCAGCACCGCCAGCAATTGATACAAGGGCTTCACCCGCACCGAGGATCCCACCAACAAGGGATCCAACACATAGGTTTCCAGGTTTTGCACGGCAACGTACAGGATCAGCACCCACAAAAAAGTCCAGCCCCCTTGGACGATGGCCACCACCAAAGCCGGCAGGGATCCCAAGACTGGGCCGATAAAGGGAATCAGATTGGTAAACCCGGCGATTACCCCCAGCGCCAGCGCAAACTCCGACAGGCCCAAAAAGCGGAGCGAGACGGCAATCATCACCCCCAAAATGGCCGAGACCAAGACCCGCCCCTGGATGTAGCCCCCCATACGTTGCGCCATCGGCTGCACCTGCTGGGCCAACCGCTCATTCCAGGGGTAGGGGAACAGCTCCACCAGGCCCTGCACCAGGTCAGAGCCGCTCACCAGCATATAACCGGAAATGAAGAGGGTCAGCACTACGGTCAACAGGCCGCCCAGCAGACCGCGGGTGAAATCGAAGGACTGCACCAGCAACTGTTGTCCTGAGCGAACTGCCCAGTTCATCAGCGACTGCGGATCCAGCAACTGGTTCAAGTAGTCCAGCGCCGCCGGATCCACCCCTGCCAGATCGGCAATCCAGGTGTCTGCTAACAGTTGGAGCCGCTCCAGGTAAGAGGGCAACCTTGCCAGCAGCCGCTGGGTCTGGGTCACCACCGTCGGACCCATGAGCAGAGCCAAGCCGGCAATCCCGGCAATGAAACTCAGATAAATCACCACCACCCCCAGCCAACGGGGGATCCGCATCCGCTCCGCCAGATCCACCAGGGGAGCCAGCGCCGCCGCCACCACCACCGCGATCATCACAGTTACCACCAGGTTGCGCAGTTGCCACAGCAACAGCAGCAGCATCCCTGTGGCCACTACCAGGGCTATGGAGGAGACGGAGAGGGTCAGCTGTCTTCGGCTCATCATCTGGCTGGGCTCTCTTCAAGGGGGGCGTTTCAGTCCCCCGGGGTAACAGACGGCTCTACCATCCTGGCCTGGCTTAGCCGAACTTGCCAAACGCCCCTTGCCCAAAGACGCCAAACCCGCAACCTCTCTACTCAATAGCCCAGACAAAGATCCGCAGCAGAAAACCAGCTAGCAGTGGAGTTACCGCAACAGTTCCATCCGTACTGCTTCTACATATTCCAGCAGCTCTGGGGATCCTCTGCCTGCAGCCTGCCACAGCGTCAAAGCACGGCCCAGATCGGCAGCGGCACCGGCCCTATCCTCTCCCTGATAGGCGCGTGCCATGCCGCGGTGGTAGTAGCCCTCGGCTTGCTGCGGCTGCACCTCGATAGCTCGGCTGAAATCCTGAACGGCCAAGTTGAAGTCGCAAATGCTGGCCCACATCAGGCCGCGATGGACATAAGCATCGAAAAGATCGGCAGAGCTTTGGTTTTGCTTGGCCAGCTCGATGGCCAGGTGCGACACATCAAACGCCGATTCCAGATGTCCCTGTTCGGCCCAGATGCGAGAGCGCAACAAGTGGAGTTGGGGGTTGCGATAGGCAATGCGATCCAGAGGGGACAAAGTTGCCAAAGCCTGCTGCAGCTCCCCAAAATACTCGTGTTGTATTCTGGCCTTGAGCAAGTAAGCTTCAGGCAAATAGGGATCCAAAGCAATGGCAATGTCCAGATCCTGTAGCGCTCTGCGCATCAGGTGATCAACGACAGCCGCCTGCTCCGGCTCGGGCAAGGCCAGGGGATCGCTCTGCAACCGATCCCAGAAGTATTGAGCCCGCTGCAGATAGAGCTGCGCGTTCCCCGGCTCTTGTTCCAGAAACTGAGCTAGCCGCGCCAGATAGACGCGATCCAAGTGAAAACGCTCGCCAGCCTGGGTGGAAAGAGGGATCCCCCGCTGCGCCAGCAACTGATGCGCCTGAGAGCGCTGCTCAAGCTGCCGTACTTGGGCTTGCAGTTGGGCTTGTTGCCTGAGCAGGAGCTCAGGATCGGGTTCATCGGCAAATGCCGTCACTTGAACACTCTGCGCTGGCGCCGAGGCAACTTCAGGGACAGCGCCCCGTCCCTTGCGCAGGGAAGCCAACCAGCCGCATTCGCCGCTCAAACACAGCCAAGACAGCAAACCCAAAAGCGCCGATCCGGACAACAAAAGACTGGGCCTCAGCATGGATCCCACCCCACGAAATAGCTTGAAAAAAGAGTTGCCTCTAAGCTAGTTCGCCATCGCAGCGGTGTCCAGATTTCTTGGCTACACAGTCGTGCTCCAAAGCCTGAAGGTGTTAGGGGATTTTGTCGCTAGCCAGCTCCACCAAGAGGCGGTTCTTCGCCCGGCCCTCGTCGGCAGCCCGCTCCGACAGCCATAGGGCGGCGCCCTTCGAGAGCTTGAGACCAATAGGGCTGCCCCCAGCTCCCATCGCGCCATTGAATTGAACAAATCCAAGTGGACAGCAAGCTGAGCGTGAATGTACTCTCTTGACCTCAATTGAAATTGTCAATCTCGAATTCTTAGAGATCCAAGCCCGCTTGTTTAAAACCTAAGTGACGTGCCCTGTCCCACACCAAAAGAGTATGAATCCCAAGCCAAAAGCTCGTCCACAGCCAGTTATCCACCCAGATCTTGCCGAGAATAGGTAGGGTTAAACCCTCTGTCCCTCCCAAAACTAGGCCGGCCGCCAAGACCAGCCCTTCAAAAGCAAGAAAACCTAGGATGAGCATGGCTGGGATCCAAAGATAATTCCACAGCCATCGTCCGGCTCGGAGAGGGTGGGGCTGGAAGAAGAGAGGGCGGTAGCTGGCTAGCAGGGCTACTCCCACCGTGCCGATCCCCAAGACCACCCCCCAGGCAAAAGAGTCAGGCGTGCGGGGATAGTTGTGCCAGACATAGCCAAAGATTTGGTTGGCTAGCCAAATCATCGAGGCGCTAACCATTGCCCTTTGGCGAGTTAACGTAGTGCCCGCGATGATGCCAATGGTTACAAAAGGCAGCGTACAGGTATAGGCAATGTTGCTGAGGCAGCCAATGGTGGTAAATAGACTGGGCCAAAATCGGCCACAGGCCAAGTCTTGGGCAGCTCGTAGCCAAATGGCAACCGGGATCCAGGGGCGAGGTTTGGGGATGGACTGCACAAGGGATTGCAGACTGACCATAGGCTAATCTCCGGGAAAAAGGTGAGCCTTCAAGGGGCAGTTCTTTAGCAGATGCTCCTGGACAATTTGCCGCGCTACTGGAGGTGTAACCCGCTTGTACCAAGTGCGGTCGCCAGAGTAGAAAACCACAGGGCCTTCCTGACAGACTTCTAGACATCCGGAAGTAATGACCCGAATATCTAAATTCGCTTCCTGCAGGGCAGATTGCAGGGCTTCCACAACCGGTTGATAGTTGCGGGAAGGATAACAGCGGCTGGAGCGGCAAACCGCCAAGTAGGGCCGCTTGAGAGGGTTATCCTCGTAAGGGATCCGCTCTTTTCCCTCGACATAAATGGCTCGCAGTCGTTCATAGAGGGAGAGCTTTTGGTAGTTGGCTTTGCCTTCGGGCAGGTAGTCTTCTCCTGGCCCCAAAAAGGGACTGGGCAAAAAGATCTGCAGCAGAGATTCCTCTGCCCCGTTCCAAAATTGAATTCCCCATTGGCGAGGCTGGCGCTGCGGATTGAGGCGGCGATAGAGGGCGGCGCGGCTGACCAATCTTTTGCGGCGCAGTTCTAGGGGGGTTCGGCCATAGGGGCCGCCCCGGTGCTCTTCTAGACACAGATGCAAATGCCAAGTTTCGGTGGCCACGGTCAAATAGCCGTCGTAGAGCACACAGAGAGCAGGGGGATCCTTGAAGGCCGCCTCCAGCACTCCTCCCTCCACCACACAGCCCACTTGGATCTCAGCCCAGTGCTCCTGGAAGAGCTCATAGAGGAGCGGCCCAAGACAGTCGATGTGAGCCGGGATCCCTTCGTAGAGGGTTATCCAGCCAGTGGGGGAAACCTCCTGCCAACTCTGGTTTAGAGGCGTGATCCAGGGGCTGAAAGCGGCCATAGGTTGCTCCTATTGGACTGGTGGAATGCGGGCAATCACCCCCTTTTTAAGAGGGCGCTCTGCCCAGGGCAGGACGCCATCGGGCTTTGTCAAATACAGCTCCGCTGTCTGCAAGATTGGCTCCACGTCTTGGGGATCGAGATCTCCAAACACGTAGGTCATCTTTCCAGGGGCTGTCAGGGCAATCACGCAAGCATGGCTGCAGCCGCTCATACAGGCAACCGGCTTAAGCTGCAATTGAGGGTTGAGCACCTGCGATTGCAAGGCGGCTAGAAGCATTTCTCCTTTGCTAGTCCCTTCTTTTTGGCCGTTGACCCAGCGAGATCCGCAGGTGGTACAAACCCAAAGGTAATGTTTGGCCTCAGCTTGAGTCGAGATTCTGGTTGAGATCGTCATACAGTTGCTTCCAAACTAGAAGCACCCCACAAATGGTTAGCCAGAATTCAAAAACAACCTGAGATGTTGCTAAAGTTGCCCCCGCAAGTTCACCCTCAACGTGCGACCAACGCCGGGATAGCCGGGGAAGACTTCATACTGCTCATCCAGCAGGTTGTCGATCCCCATCTCTAGGCTTAGGTCCTCAGTCAACGGGATCCCTCCTCGCCAAGCTACGGTGGTGTAGCCTGGTAGGGATTCCGTGTTGGTGTTGTTGGTAAAAAAGCTCCCAATGTGATGGACTAAAATTGAGCTGTACCAGCCTTGCTCGTGACGGTAGGTCAGGCCTAAGTTCAGGCTATCGGCTCCCACAAAGGCTAGCTGCTTGCCAACTGTAGCTGGGTCAAGGGCGGCGCGAATGATGGGATCATTGAGGGTGTAGTTGGCAAAAAGCGTCCAGTTTTCCCCCAGCCGCACATCCAAAGCTGCCTCCAGGCCGGTATATTCAACCAGCCCAATATTTTCATAGGTTCCTCGGCGCGGCCCAAGGCTGACAAAGGTGATGCCATCGCGGATGCGGTTGTGGGCAAAAGTCAAGCGCAGCAGGCCAAAATCTCCCAAGGCTTGATCTAAACCAATGTCAAAGCTTTCCCCTCGCTCTGGGCGGAGATTGGGGTTGCCATCCACTTCAAAAAAGCCGCGCAGCCGGAAGAACAATTCCGAGATCAAGGGAGTGCGAAAGCTGCCGGCATAGCTGGCCCTCAAGGTGGTGCCTTCCGCCAAAGCCCAGCGGATCCCCAGAGCAGGCGAGGTAGCCGAGCCGCTGGCCAAACTGCTGAAGTCCTGGCGGATGCCTAAGTCGAGGCGGAAACGGGGATCTGGGCTGTAATCCAGGCGGGCAAACAGGGCTCCCTGGTTAACCGTATCGTCGTAATTGATATTGGTAGAACCCCCGGCAAACGAAAAAGTTGTATTGCGAGCTGAGATGGAGCGATAATCTGCCCCCAGGACTCCTTCTAGGTTTTCGCCGGCTTGCCAAGCATACTGGAGCTGGGATCCCCAGCTATCGCGCAGGATGAGGTCGCGGGAGCCCTGGCTTTGCGGGGCACTGAAGCGGTAGTTGAGATCGTCCAAAAAGAGTCGAGCTTGCAGGGATCCTGTCTCCTGAGTCCACAGCCACCTGAGATCCAGCAGCAGGTCGTTGGTGGTTTGCTCGGCATCGAGGGAGGGAAAGTCTACGCTGCCGGGCACGCGGAAGGTTTTGTTGAGGTAGAGGGCGTTGGCCGTTAGGACTTGGTCTTCGGCCAATTGCCAGGTGAGCTTGGCCTGCAAGTTGTGGTACTCCACCGCCGAGTTTTCCCGCCTGCCCGACTTGCCCAGCCGCCGGATGGTAAAGGGAAAGTCGTTGTTGCTCTGCAGGCGACGATAGCTGAGCACCCAGCCCAGCTCCTGCCCTTGGCCGCGGCTTTGGATCCCTTGCTCATTAAGGCCATAGCTGCCGACCGCCACTTCCACCACTGTCTCCGTTGCTGGCTGGGGCTCCACCGTGACGATGTTGATGACGCCGCCAACAGCGTCTGAGCCGTACAGGGTAGAGCCACCGCCGGGGGAGACTTCAATTCGCTCGACGACATCGGTGGTGATTTGGGAGAGGTCAAACCCTCCAAAAAAACCCAGATCGTTGAGGGGTCGGCCATCCAACAGCACCAGCACCTGGGCCGTTCGCGCCCCTCGCAGGAACTGAGAGCTGAGGGCTCCCAACTGGGTGCCGGCTGTGCCATCGCTGAGGATGCCGGGCAGATAGCGCAGGGCTTCCTGCACGGTTCTTGCCCCTTGCTCGCGCATCTGCTGGCGGGTGATGACATAGACGGGGCGGGAAGACTCTCGCAAGAGGTCGGGACGGCGAAACGGGGTGGTGACGGTTTGATTCAAAATCTCGGCGCTGAGGCCGGTATCCAAAACCGCTTGCGCCCAGGCTGGGATCCCCAAAACCCAGCCTCCCAGCCCAAGGCTGAGGCCTAGAACTGTCTTTTTCATGTCAGCTCTTTGTTCCATGCGACCCGGAAGGGCTCTAAGCCCTGAGCTGAAGCCGCAGGCGGGCATCCTGCCATCACAGTTGCGGCACAGCGCCGGATTTGAAAGCCGTGCTAGGCATCATATCTCTCCCGCCCTGGAGTTCCCATCCTGCTGGGGGAGATGGCGCTAGGGTCTAATCGTGAGACGGAAAAGAGCCTCGTCGGCCATTTGAAGAACTTCTTGCCCCGCTGCCATAAGCCGTTCTGGGGGCAGCTCTCGGTACTTAGCAATGAACTCAGGCAAAACTTGAAACTCCACCCGCTTGCCAGTTTCTCGATGGATGACAACACTGCGCATTTTGTCCAGGGAGTCCACCTCCACCAGCTTTAAGTTCAGCTTGCCCAAGCTGGCTCCAGTGGCGGCGTGCAACCCATCCACGATGCAGGCAAAGGGAATCTGGAGCGGCGACTCGTGAATGACTTCCACCACAAAGCGACTTGGGGAGGTGGGGGGGAGGGGACTTGCCAAGCCCAGCTCCTTGAGAGCCCGCATCCCCATGCGATAACCCACCACCGCCCAGGGGCCAGCACCCCCGTGGATTTCGGTAACTCGCTGGGTGGCAGCCTCAAGGGCAGCCGGAGGATTGGCAGAGCTGCTGCTGGGGTGGGCCAGGGCAGGGATCCCGACCGCTAGCTGAATGGCCACCCACAGCAGAGGAAGCTGCTGCAGCTTGAGAACCCATCGCTTGCGCATAGGTGATCCAAGGGCAAGGAACAGACATCGGTTCAGTATCCTAGGCCCTGTTCCTGGGTCTTGCCTATGCAGGGGGGGAGGTTGCCTGAGCAAACGGAGAGCTAGACAACCACGTTGACCAGCTTCTTCGGCACCACGACGACCTTCTTCGGCGTCGCCCCCTGGAGATACCTTTGCGCCGCCTCCGATTGCAGAGCCAGCCGCTCCTGCTCCTGGGGCGTGACATCGGCAGGGGCTTCAAAGGAGCCGCGCAGCTTGCCGTTGACCTGCACCACAATCGTTACCGTATCGGCCACTAGGGCCGCCGGGTCATAGGTAGGCCAAGCCTGGCGATGCACTGAGTCGGTGCCGCCCAGGGCCTGCCACAGCTCCTCAGCCATGTGGGGGGCAAAGGGGGCTAGGAGCAAGACCAAGGTGCGGATCCCTTCCGCATAGACTGGCGAGTCCGGGATCTCGGCTTCAGCCAGGGCGTTGCTCAGCTTCATCAGCCCAGCAATGGCAGTGTTGAACTGGTACTCCTCCAAGTCCTCGCTGACTTCTTTGATGGCCGTGTGCACGGCGCGGCGCAGATCCCTTTCCGCTTTGGTCAGGGATCCTGCTTCAACCTTGGCCTGCAGCAGCTCGGCGGCTTTGCCCTGCAAGGACTCCGTCCCGCTACCGCGAACAACAAACTCGTACACCTGCCGCCAGACGCGGTTGAGAAAGCGAAACTGCCCTTCCACATCGGCATCGTCCCACTCCAAGTCCTTTTCCGGCGGCGCCTTGAAGAGGATGAACATGCGGGCTGTGTCTGCCCCGTAGTTGGCCAGCACCTCTTCCGGATCCACGCCGTTGCCCTTGGACTTGGACATAGTTGCGTAGATAACCTGCAGGGGCTCGCCGGTTTCCGGATCCCGCGGGTCGTTGGGATCCTTGACCAATGCAGTAGGGATCCAGCGATCCTTGCCGGACTTGTTGGGGTTGTAGTAGGTGCGCGCCTGCACCATCCCCTGGGTTAGCAGGCGGGAGAAGGGCTCATCGAAATTCAACAACCCCAGATCCCGCAGCACTTTGGTGAAAAAACGGGAGTAAAGCAGGTGCAAGATGGCGTGCTCGATGCCGCCCACGTACTGATCTACCGGCAGCCAGGCGTTGACCAGATCCTTGCGGAAGATCTCGCGGTCGTTGCGGGGATCGCTAAAGCGCAGGAAATACCACGAGGAGCAGATAAAGGTGTCCATCGTGTCCGTCTCGCGGCGGGCGTCGGCACCACAGGCGGGGCACTTCACCTTTACCCAGTCCTCCAACTGGGCCAAGGGGGATCCCCCTCGCCCCGTCAGCTCCACATCCTCGGGCAACAGCACCGGCAGATCCTCCTCCGGCACCGGCACAATGCCGCAGTGGGAGCAGTGGATGATGGGAATGGGGCAGCCCCAGTAGCGCTGTCGCGAGATGAGCCAATCCCGCAGGCGGTAGTTGACCTGCCGTTCTCCCAGCCCCTGCTCTTCTAGCCAGGCGATGGCCCTTTCTACACTTTGCCCCGGGCCTTTGCCCACCGGGATCCCGTCCAGGGGGCCGGAGTTGATCAACACCCCCTCCCCCGTCCAGGCCGCCTGCAGATCTTCAGCACTCGTCACCCCCCCTTGGGGCGGCTGCACCACCAGCTTGATGGGCAGGCCGAACTGGCGGGCAAACTCAAAGTCCCGCTGGTCGTGGGCCGGCACGGCCATGATGGCTCCTGTGCCGTAGCCCATGAGCACATAGTCGGCAATCCAGATGGGGATCCGCTCTTGATTGACGGGGTTGATGGCGTAGGATCCCGTCCAGACGCCCGTTTTTTCGCGGTCTTCGGCGCTGCGCTCGATCTCGCTGCGGGCAGCGGCCTCGGCCCGGTAGGCCTTGACGGCAACCTCTTGCTCAGGGGTGGTGAGCTTCTCCACCAAGGGATGCTCCGGCGCCAGCACCATGAAGGTGGCTCCCCAGAGGGTGTCAGGCCGGGTGGTGAACACCGGCAGCTCCTCCCCTGTTTCGGTTTTGAAGACAACCCTAGCCCCCACCGACTGGCCAATCCAGTTCTCCTGCATGGTGAGCACCCGCTCCGGCCAGCCGGAGAGCTTCTCCAGGTCAGCCAGCAGTTGGTCGGCATAGGCCGTGATCTTGAGAAACCACTGCTTGAGGAGGCGCTTTTCCACCAGAGCTCCCGATCTCCAGGAGCGCCCTTCCGCATCTACCTGCTCGTTGGCCAAGACGGTCTGGTCCACCGGATCCCAGTTCACCGGCGCCTCCTTCTGGTAGGCCAGGCCCGCTTTGAAAAACTGCAGGAAGAGCCACTGCGTCCACTTGTAGTAGTCGGGGGCGCAGGTGGTAATCTCCCGCTCCCAGTCGTAGGAAAGCCCCAGCCGCTGCAGTTGATCCCGCATCTGGGCAATGTTCTCGTATGTCCACTTGGCCGGCGGGATCCCCCGATCGATGGCGGCGTTCTCTGCCGGCAAGCCAAAGGCATCCCACCCCATGGGGTGCAGCACCGCGTACCCCTGCATCCGCTTGTGGCGGGCAATCACATCCGTGATAGTGTAATTGCGCACATGCCCCATGTGCAGGCTGCCACTGGGGTAGGGGAACATCGACAGGGCATAAAACTTGCGGCTTTCCGCCGTCAGCTCCGGCGTGCGATCCAACCCGAGTTCACGCCAGTGGGCCTGCCACTTGCTTTCGATGGCCGGAGGATTGTAGCGCGCGTCCACAGTCTAGGGCTCCTGGGGAGAACAGCTCTCGGCTTCAGGTGGGCTAAGATACCAGCATTTTGGCATGTTTTGCGGATCCCCGGCGCCGACGGGATCCACCGGAAACCAGTTAACCCAAAGGGATCCCCTCAGTAGGTTTCCTCGTGCCACCTGTTGGCCTTCTTCAGCTCCTTCTGGAACTTGCTCCAGTCTTGACCGGCTTGCTCGGCAAGGGGGGCCATGACGCTGTTGATGCCGTCCTCCATTCCCTTGAGGCCGCAGATGTAAGTGTAGGTGTTGGGCTGCTGCAGCATCTCCCACAGCTCGGGGCCGTACTCGGCCATGCGGTTTTGCACGTACATCTTTTTGCCGTCGGGGGTTTGCTGTTCGCGGCTGATGGCGTAATCGACGCGGAAGCGATCCCCATACTGGGCTTTCCAGGCCTCTAGATCCCCGTGGTAGAGCAAGGTGGACGTGGTGGGCACCCCAAAAAACAGCCAGATCTTGCCCTGATAGTTGGGATCCTCTTCAAACAGGTGCTTGATGAAGGCGCGAAAAGGGGCGATGCCGGTGCCGGTGGCAATCAAAATCAGGTTGGCGTTCTCATCTTCCGGCAGCAAAAAAGTTTTCCCCGAGGGCCCGGTGATCATCACCTCGTCGCCGGGTTTGAGATCGGTGAGGAAGCCGGAGCAGACCCCTACCCCCGACTGGCCTGTCTCCTTATCCACGTATTCGGCCCGTTTCACACTCAGAGAAACGGTGCGCCCCTCGCCATCGTCGCCATAGCGGGTAGAGGCAATGGAGTAGAGGCGGGGCTTGTGGGGCTTGCCCTTGTCATCTACGCCAGGAGGAATAATGCCAACGCTTTGGCCCTCCAGGTAGCGGTAGTTGGGATCCGGCAGGCTGAGCACAATGTGCTTGGTCAGGCCGGGTGCCCCTTCCCCCACAAGGGAGTAGGTCTCTACACACTGGCCGATCAGGGGCGCGTTGGGACGGTACAGATTGACAACAACTTCTCGCTTTTGGGCGCTGGCAACCATAACGGCGATCTGCTCCTGGCAATGGGAGAAAACTCTCTAGCAAACACCTTAGCAGCCCGCCCGCCCGAAGGGAACTTGCCGGAGGGGAACACCCCAGGCCGATCCTGAGAAAGCCCGCCCGGAAAACTTCTCTTCTCCTCAGTCGTCGCCGGGAAACAGGCAGTTTTTGTTAAATTGTTCCTTGACGCCGCCCGCCTCTCTGGCCTCAAGCTCGGTTGTGGGGGAGCGTCTTGTGGTAATATGCAAGACCATAAAGAACAGTAACTTTTTTAGAGGCTTCCTCTCAGTTTTGCCCTGCCCATCCCCAAGGAGTTCCCATGGCAAGCAGTCCTGAACGTATTGTAATGATCGGTGTTGCCGGAGATTCTGGCTGTGGCAAGTCCACGTTCTTGCGGCGGTTGGGGGACTTGTTTGGCCGGGATCTCATTACCACCATTTGTCTGGACGACTACCACTCCTTGGATCGCTACCAGCGCAAAGAGAAGGGCATTACGGCGCTGGATCCCCGCGCCAACAACTTCGACCTCATGTACGAGCAGGCCAAGGCGCTCAAAAATGGCCAGAGCGTGATGAAGCCCATCTACAACCACGAGACAGGGCTCATTGACCCGCCGGAGCGGGTGGATCCCAGCCCCATCATCGTCTTGGAGGGCCTTCACCCCATGTACGACGAGCGGGTGCGGGAGCTGCTGGACTTCAAGGTCTATCTGGATCTGGCGCCGGAGATCAAGATTGCCTGGAAGGTGAAGCGGGACATGGCCGAGCGGGGCCACACCTATGAAGATGTGTTGCGCTCCATTGAGGCCCGCCGCCCCGATTTCGAGGCCTACGTCGATGTGCAGAAGCGCTATGCCGATGTAGTCATCGAGGTGCTGCCCACCAAGCTGCTGCCGGAGCTGGATCCGGAGCACAAGGTGCTGCGGGTGCGCATGATCCAGCGGGAGGGGGTGAGGTATTTCGACCATGTTTACCTCTTCGACGAAGGCTCCACCATCGACTGGATCCCTTGTGGCAAAAAGCTGACCTGCTCCTACCCAGGCATTCGCCTGCACTACGGCCCTTCCACCTACTTCGACCAGCCGGTTTCGGTGTTGGAAATTGACGGCACCTTCGACAAGCTGGAAGAGGTTATCTACATCGAGAACCACCTGAGCAACCTGTCGACCCGTTACTACGGCGAGCTGACGGAGCTGCTGCGCAAGCACCCGGAATATCCTGGATCCCGCAATGGCTCTGGACTCATCCAGGTAATCGTGGGCCTGAAGCTGCGGGCCCTCTACGAGAAGATTCAGGCGGAAGCCAAAGAGCTGGCGGTTGCTTCCTAAGGTTTGGCCTCTGCGTGAAGGGGATCCCTTGACCTGGCTCGGGCAGTTGGGCAAGCGGCGATAGGTGGCGATCCATGCAAGGGTTCCAGTTGGAAATCTGGCCGGAGGGAACAGCCTTTTTCCGGCGGGCGGTCGAGATCTGGCAAGAGCAGGCCGCGGCGGCCATCCGTCAACGGGGCCGCTTTACGGTGGCCTTGGCAGGGGGAAACACGCCACGGAAGTTGTATGCTGCTTTAACCCAGGCGCCGGGGATCCCTTGGCAGCAAACCTGGCTGTTCTGGGGGGACGAGCGCTACGTTCCCCCGGATCACCCCGAGAGCAATTACGGCATGGTACGGCGGATCCTGCTGGATACGGTCGGGGTTCCCACCTCCCAAGTCTTTCCCATGCCCACCCACTCAGGAGATCCCTTACGGGATGCGGCGGAGTACGAGGCGACCCTGCAGCAGATTTTCGGCACCGAATGCCCTGCCTTTGATCTGATCTGGCTGGGAGTGGGAGAAGACGGCCACACGGCCTCCTTATTTCCCGGTACAGCCGCCCTGGAGGTGCAACACCGCTGGGTGACGGTGGGCCAAAAAGGGGAGGAGCCGCGCCTGACTCTGACCTACCCTGTCTTGAACAGGGCGGCTCAGGTGGTGGTTTTGGTAACGGGGGCCAGCAAAGCCGCGATCGTCAAGGAGGCGCTGACAACGGAGGCCCACCTGCCCTGCCAGCGCCTCAACCCCCAAGGACGGCTGCTATGGCTGCTGGATGCGGCGGCAGCGGCTGAACTGCCCCTGCCCGCGGTGGCCTTGCTCGGCTAGTCCGGCCAATTGCTGCCGAAAAAGCGCTGGCTGAAGATGGCGATTTGACCTGGATCACCGCTGCATCCCTTCCCTTCGAATTTGATGGGGGTAGTTGAGTTTGGAGCGCTGCCCCATGTCCATTCGACTCATTGTCGAATCGGTTCTCCAGAGCACCTACCTCAGCCGCCGCCAAGAATCCCAAATCTGCCATTTCCTCCAGGAGCGGCTTTACGACGAATTGGATCTGGAGGCAATTGATCGGCTGATCTTGGCTTTGCTGAAGGGGCAAGTCCAGCTCGAGTGAGAGGAAAGCCGCGCCGCTTCGCCAAATCCTCAGGCCAGAGCCTAGCCCAGCCTCCTGTGGCAGTCTGGTCGCTTGAGCAGCGGACGGCTACAGGAGTTCCAGCAGGAGAGCTTTCCGGCAGGCTCCCTCAGATGCTTTGGCTGCCTCCCCAGCTCGGACGACGCCCTTGCCAACCGCCGCTCCTCGAAGGTAGGGTGACGCCTTCACCGAGTGACATACTCTCGTCTCTCACCCTAAAGCGCTCCGCGCCGCTGACGCGAACGGGGAGCTACTGCGAGAACCTTCTGCGTCCGGCTGTGCCGTGCCGTTAGGCATGCAGCCGCGGAATGCTCTAGCGCGGGGCTATACCAGATTCCGGCAATGCCGTCTTGTATAGCCAATCTGATTCTACGATATTTTTGCGGGGGTGGCTGTATCCCGACCCTGACTGCCCCCCAGTAGGGGGGTACAAGTCGGGGCTTATCCACCTCCGCACCCCCAGAAGCTAAAACCTCCGTCCTGCTGACCCGACACCCAGGCCACAAGCAAACCTCCAAGGCACCGTCAATGCGCCCCTGCACACTTGCCCAAGGCAAAGCCCCACCTATATTTGATCGCCAATTTTGGGTAACTGTAGCACAGACGAGCGACTAAGACTTGCGACAAAACCTGTCTGTTGACCGTCCTGGGGCAAGCCTGTGCAAGTTCAAAGCGGTTGCGGCCCCGTTGCAACGGGATCCAAACCCTCTTGGCCTTTGAGCTGCGGGTGGATCCGCCGCCGGCAGGCCAATCGGAGCTGGTGGATCTGGATGGCAACGCGGCGGTTCAGCTCTAGTTTGGGGATCCCACCGAACATCTGCGCGTCCAAACTCAGGCCACGGTGCTCACCCTGCGGGAGAATCCCTTTGACTATCTGCTCTGCGATTGGGCTACCCATCTTCCGATTGACTATCCCAGCACGCTGGCAGCTCAATTGCAGCCTTATCGGACGGCGCAGGCGGATGCTGGCATCCAAAGCCTGGCCTGGGAGCTGTGGGATCAGGTGCAGGGGGAGACGACGGCTTTTTTGCCGGCGCTCAACCAACGCATCTACTCCGAGTGCCGTCACATCCTGCGGGAAAAGGGGGATCCCTCGCCCGCCGGCTTGACCTGGCAGCGCAAAACCGGCTCCTGCCGTGACCTGACGCTGGTGTTGATGGAGGCCTGTCGGGCAGTAGGTCTGGCGGCAGGATTTGTCAGCAGCTACCAGGTCGGCCCGCCGTTGCAAGAGAACCTGGAACTCCAGGGCACAACCGGCAAAGAGCCCGCAGAGCCTGTCCGCCGCCACCTGCACGCCTGGGCAGAGGTGTATCTGCCGGGGGCCGGTTGGCGGGGGTTCGATCCCACCCAAGGGCTGGCCGTGGCCGATGGCCATGTGGCTTTGGCGGCCAGTGCCTACCCCAAAGATGCCGGCCCCATCTACGGCCACTGGCTGGGCAGAGGCGTTCACAGCAAGATGGACTACACCATTCACATCGAGGCGGAATCCGCCCTGCAGAGCCAAGCCCAACTGAGCCCCATATCCTAGCGGGATCCTTTGAGAACCCTGTCAGCGTCTCTCCTGCCGTGATATTCTGCTAGCTTCTAGTTCTAACCGAGCCCTCTCTTGAAAACCATGGACGAACTCAACACCCTGATCCAGGATCTGCAAGCTGCCTTTAGCGACAGCAGCACGCCGGTGCTCTCCCTATACGCCGACATCAACCCTGCCCGTCCCGAAAATGCTGGCCGCGCCTGGGTGAGGCGCATCAAGAATACCCTCAAGGAGCTGCTGGAGAGGGAGGAGAGCAAGCCTGATAACTCCCTCTGCGAGCAAGTCCTTGCTCTAGTAGAGCAGGAGCGCCCTTCAGCCCGCACCCTGGTTCTTTTTGCCAGCCGCAATCCCGCCGGCAAGCCAGTGCTGCGCCGAATCGACCTGCAGGTGGAGCTGCCGGTGGTGGATCTGGCCCATGGGCGGGTGGAGGCCCGCTGGAGGGAACCTTACCTCACGCCCCTTTTCTTTGCCTTTGATGAATACGAGCGGGGTGGGGTGTTGCACCTGTCTGGCAGCAGGTGGCGCTTCTACGAGCTCTTTTTGGGAGAACTGCGAGAGGACACGGAAATCTTTGCCAACATCAGCGCCGAGGAATGGCAGGAACTGCAGGAGCTGGCCGGCCGCATTGAAAATGCCGTTGCCGAACGTCGCGCCCGCAGCGGTGGCACCTTCGACAAGCTTTCCCCCAAGGAGCGGGAGGCGGCCAAGGTCAGCCTCTGGATGCACAAGCTCTACCTGCGCCTGGCTTCCGCCCTGGATAAGGCAGTGGATCGCCTGGGCATCGAGCGGCTAGTGCTTATGGGCGAGGCCTGGCAGGTGTCTCACTTTGAGGGCTATCTCAACCGCGGCCTACGCAACCGCATCGTCGCGCGGGTGGGGCACCCCGCCAACCTTCACACACCGACGCCGCAAGACATCCTCGACCGAGTGGTACCCGTCCTGGAGGCCGCTGAGCGCCGAGGAGAGCTGGCTTTGTTGGAGCGGATTCGAGAGCAGCCCGGCGCTTGGGGCTTGGATGCGGTGCTGGACGCCCTCCAGCTAGGCCGGGTGGAAATCCTTGTCCTGCCCTGGAGGCTAGAGGCCACCATCTGGCGCTGCCCAGACGGCTTTGTGGGAGGAACCCAGGAGATGGCCCAGCTCCTTTGCCCAGAGCCACAGCCGGCACCCCTGCGGGATCTGGTGTGGGTGCTAGGCCGCGATTTTGGCGCTAAACTGGAGTTCGTTCGCGGCGAAGCTGAAGAGCGCTTGCTCCACGAGTTTCAGGGAGCAGCGGCGCTGCTGCGCTGGTAGGTCTAGCAACTTGAGCAGGGATAGCCCAACCCTCTAGCTAGATCCCAGAGCAACGGTGTAGGCTGCTAGCATAATCTGGCCCATCCTGTCTAGCGAGGGATCCCGTTGACCCAGTCTATTGATCTTCCCACCAGCGTCGATACGTTTTTGCAAGAGCTGGCTGCGATTCAGCAAGTGGGGCCAAAGCGGATAGCCATTCTGGGCAGTCGCCATGTGCCCATCACCCACCAGTACCTCATCGAAACCCTCAGCTACGCTTTGGCCCTTACCGGCAACCGCATTCTCACTTCCGGGGCCATTGGCACCAACCTGGCTGTGATTCGCGGAGCCATGCGGGCGGACATGAAATCCCTGACGGTGATCCTGCCCCAAAGCCTGGAGCGACAGCCGGCAGAGTCGCGGGCCAGCCTGGAGCAGGTGCTGCATCTGGTGGAGCACCCCGAAAATGACCACCTGCCCCTGGCGGAGGCCAGCCGCCTGTGCAACCTAGAGATCGTCAGCAAGTGCCAGCAGTTGATCTGCTTTGTTTTCCACGACAGCGTCACGCTTTTGGAGGCCTGCAGGCACGCTGAGGAGCAACACAAGGTGGTTACGCTCTTCTATTTTGACTGATTGGACTGCAGCTCACTGCTCTCAACCTTTTGCCCCGAGGGTAGCAGTGTAGAAGGCCCCGATAGCTCAACATAGACTGCAGCGCATTCCCGACGTTGGGCGAATGGAATAGGATAAGGCTTTGTATTGAGGCAAATCGTTGGGCAGCCATGATGGGATCCCCGGCATGGAACCCGGAAATTTCTGCAGTCTCGCCGACCTCATCCTCTAATCCGCGGGGATCCGAAAGGGGTGTTTATTTTCGATTCGATGCCCAAGGGATCCATCTGCATTTGCCCGCCACCCTGGCTTGGGAAGAAGTCTGGGACGATTTGGTGTGGCAATTGCGCAGCCGCAAACCCTACTGGGCAGGAGTGGCCCCCCTGACCCTGTGGTGCCAAGAGCGAGAGCTGGACTTGCCCACCCTACAAACTCTGGCCGTCTTGTTGTCGCGGCATCGGTTGTCCTTGTGGCGCGTCCAAACCGGATCCCGAGGGACGGCGATCGCGGCGGCGACCCTAGGCTATTCTGTGGAACAATCTTCCCCCTTGGAGGCGATTCCCCCCGTCTCCCCGGATACTACTCCCCTCTACCTGCGGTCCACGGTGCGGTCGGGGATGTCGGTGCGCCACCGTGGCTCGGTTTTTCTGCTGGGGGATCTCAACCCCGGCGGCGAGATCATTGCCGGCGGCGACATTTGGGTCTGGGGACGGCTGCGAGGGCTGGTGCATGCTGGTGCTGAGGGGGATAGAGGCGCGGTGATCTTGGCCTTACAGTTGGAGCCAACTCAGTTGCGCATTGCCGATCAGGTGGCCCGTCCACCCGAGGGCGGATCCCCTCCCAACACGCCAGAGGTGGTTTACTTGCAGGAGGGTGTCATCTGCATTGCCAGCCTTCAGGATTTTCTGCGGAGGGGGGTATGAGCCGAGTTATCGTCGTCACCTCTGGGAAGGGGGGAGTGGGGAAAACCACCCTAACGGCCAATTTGGGCACTGCCTTGGCGCGCTTGGGTCGCTCGGTGGTGGTGGTGGATGCCGACTTTGGCCTGCGCAACCTGGACTTGTTGCTGGGGCTAGAGAATCGGGTGGTGTACACGGCTTTGGAGGTGATTGCGGGGGAATGCCGCCTTGAACAAGCATTGGTGAAGGACAAGCGCACCCCCAATTTGGCGTTGCTGCCGGCGGCCCAAACCCGCAACAAAACGGCAGTCAGCCCGGATCAGATGCGTCAGTTGATGGAAAAGCTTGCCAGCAGCCATGACTACGTGTTGATCGACTGCCCGGCGGGAATTGAACAAGGGTTTCGCAATGCCATTGCGGGGGCAACGGCAGCCCTGCTAGTAACTACGCCCGAAGTAGCAGCGGTGCGGGATGCAGACCGGGTGGTGGGCTTGTTGGAAGCGGCAGGGATTTCCTCTATCCAGCTAATCGTCAACCGCCTGCGCCCCGATATGGTAACCGCTGGCCAGATGATGGCAGTGGAAGATGTGGTGGAGGTGCTGGCCATCCCCTTGGTGGGTATCATTCCAGAAGACCGGGAGGTGATCGTCTCCACCAACAAAGGGGAGCCCCTAGTCCTCTCGGCCAACCCGACTCAGGCTGCCCAGGCCATCCAGCGCATTGCCCGACGGCTGGAAGGGGAGACGGTGGAATTTCCCAAGTTGGCCAGCTTGGGCGAGTCTTTCTGGGAAAAGGCCAAGCGGTTTTTCAGCCAAAAGGTGCTCTGAATCTCAACGGCTCTTGAGCTCCATCTCAACGGGATCATCCTCTTTGCCTGGAGTCTTTGCTTTCCCTGCTATGCACCTTCAATAAAGCCCATGCTTCTCGATTTCTTGGATCAGCTTTTTTCCCGCCACTCCGGCAACAGCCGCGAGCAAGCCAAGCAGCGCCTGAAACTGATCTTGGCCCACGACCGCGCCGACCTCACCCCGGCAGCCTTGGAAGCGATGCGCCTGGAGATTTTAGGGGTAGTATCTCGCTATGTGGAGCTGGATTCGGAGGGGATGCAGTTTCACTTGGCGGCAGAAGGGGGGACGACGGCCCTGATCGCCAACCTCCCCATTCGCCGTGTCAAGCCCCTGGCGGAGGCCCGCCTCAATTCCTGTGAAGGGGAGAACCCACAACAGGATCCCGGAGCGGCCCCATCCGAGGGCGGCCATTTGAGCTCGCCTTCTCCCTGAGCTACCCTAGACTCAGGGAGCAGTAATTCAAGGTGTTACATAGAGTGTTACATCCGCCTAGGTTGCGTCCGTTCGCCAAGATGCCTTCTCTTTGCTCCCACTTGTGTCTGTCCCGGCCGGGGGTGCCTTGTAGCTGTTTGCAGCCTGCTCATGGTAAACCGTCTGTGGCCCCAATGCTGACCAGGACAAAGTCGCCGGGACGGAGTTCGCGCTAAGGGAGGTTGAGCCTCGGCATGGAAAACTCCTTTGAGCTGACGATCCTGTTTACGCTGGCCTTGGTGGCCGGGATCGCGGCTCAAGTCCTGGCCAATTTTGTTAAAGTGCCCAGCATTGTTTTCCTGCTCCTGTTTGGGGTGCTGCTGGGGCCAGATGGCCTGGGCTGGGTTCGTCCCCAAATCATGGGATCTGGCCTGGAGGCGCTGGTGTCGTTGGCGGTGGCTCTGATCCTGTTTGAGGGGGGGCTGAACCTGCGGCTGCAACGCCTTAACCAGGTCTCCGACAGCTTGCGCAATCTGGTGTTGCTGGGATCCCTTTTGACCTTGGGAGGGGGAGCGCTGGCGGTCCACTATTTGGGGGAGTTTCCCTGGCCCCTGGCCTTTTTGTTTGGATCCCTGGTGGTGGTGACGGGGCCGACGGTGATTAACCCCATCCTGAAGCGGGTGCGGGTCGATTCCGCCGTCAGCACCCTGCTGGAGGGGGAAGGGGTGCTCATCGACCCCGTGGGGGCCATCTTGGCGGTGGTGGTGCTGCAGGTGGTGCTCTCCGGCCACCCCAGTTTCTTGCTGGCCCTAGAGCAGCTATCTAGCCGCTTGGCCATTGGGTCGGCGGTGGGGGCGCTGGGGGGCTGGCTGATGGGATCCTTCCTGCTCTGGTCGCGGCAGTTTTTGACGGAGGAGCTGCGCAACTCGGTGGTGCTGGCGGGGGCGCTGGGGGTGTTTGCCCTGGCCCAGTCGCTGCGCTCCGAGGCGGGTCTAATGGCGGTGGTGATGGCCGGGTTGGTGGTGCGGCAGAAGGCGGCCATTGCCGAGCGGAGCGTGCGCCAGTTTCACGGCCAGTTGGTGGTGATGGCCATCTCGGTGTTGTTTATTCTGCTGACTTCCACCCTCTCGCTCAAGGCGGTATTTGCGCTGGGGTGGGGAGCCTTGGCCACGGTGCTCTGCCTGATGCTGGTGGTGCGTCCTTTGAGCGTGTGGCTGTGTACCTGGCGCAGCGACCTGAATTGGCGGCAGAAGCTGTTTGTGGCCTGGCTGGCCCCCCGCGGCATCGTGGCGGCCTCGGTGGCTTCTTTGTTTGCCATTTTGCTCACCGAGCGGGGCATTACCGGGGGGGATGCCCTCAAGGCGCTGGTGTTTTTGACCATCTCGGTCACGGTGACGGTGCAGGGGCTGACCGCTGCCTGGGTGGCCCGCTGGCTGGGCTTGGATCAGGGGAGTTCTACGGTGATCATCGGCAACCATCCGCTGGTCGGCCAGTTGGCCCAGTTGCTGCGCTCCCTCAACCAGGCGGTGGAGGTGCTGCCGCTGCCGTCGGGATCCCGTCTGCGCGAGCGCACCGCCAATCTTCCCGCCGAGCTTAACGGCCACAAAGCCGGCCATACCTCAGGGACCCACCCCGCCAGCGGCAATGGCAGCTCCAAAGCCCTGCCGGTTCGCGTCAGCGGGACGGAGTCCTCAGAGGAACCTGGCCAGGTGCTGCCCGGATCTTTGCAGGAAGCCGTGCTGAGCGAGTCAGCCTTCTTGAAGGCCGATATCGACCATGCGGAAACTCTGTTGATCCTGACTTTGGATCCGCAGGTGAACTGGGCCATTGCCGAGCTGATGGTGAAGCTTTCGGTTTCTGCCGCCATCTGGACGGTGTTGCTGCCGGAGATGCCCATCTCGGAAGGGATCCGCACCCTGCCGATCCCTTTTTCCCAACTGCAGCGCTGGGCCAGCTACCTGGAGGCCAATCGGGCCGAGCTGCGCTCGATCACCCTGCCCACCCTGGCGGACCTGGGCCTGAAGCCCCCCCAATCCGCCGCGGCCTCGGCTCAGGAGTCGATCGCGGCAGCGCGCTCAGCGCTGCTCAACCCTTTTTCGGCCCAGATGGGGCTAGAGGATCCCACGTTGGAGCGGCTGCGGGATCAGTTCGCCTACCGCATCAAAGCCGATCTCTGCCTGCCTTTGTTGCTGGTGCGTCCGCAGCGTCTGGGAGGCTGGTTTGGGGAGAAGGGCAAGTCGTCCCAGGTCGGTCGGCTGTTCTACCTGCCGGAGCCGGGCATCTGGCGACGCGGAGATTGCATCTACTACCTGGAGCGCACGTCCAGCCCCGTAGAGGCCGTTGCTCCCTCTGCCAGAGAGTTGGATCCCCCAGAATGGGATCCACCCTCAGCCGAGCTACTGCCCCAGTATGTTGAGGGCGTCAAGCTCCACTTCGATCTCTAGGGGTCCCAGGGCAGCCAGCGGCCACTAGGAATGAGGGGACACCCCTGCACCTGCTCAGGCCGACCCAGATAAACCCAGGCAAAGGTGCCGCTCTCCAGTTGCACCCACTGCCGTTCGTATAGCCGCGGGTGGTCTTCCAGCTCATCTAGGCGGGGCAACAGGCCCAAGGGAATGCGGTAGCGCTCGCCGTAGAGCCGGTTGCGGCCAGGAACGGCCATCGGGTAGGGGCCGAGATCGTAGAGGTCGATGTGGTTGAGGCTGTCTGGGCCCAAAAACTCTGCCCCTTGCAGCAGGCTGTGGTACTGGCCGCCCCGCAGCAGGGATCCGTAGACAAAAACCACGGTGGAGGGTTCCATGTAAAGCTACGCAACTTTGACAACCGGGATCAGGGGGATTGGGCCCATTTTTGGCCGATGCGCGGCTCCGAGCCGGCCAGCAGGCGTTCGATGTTGCGGCGATGGGCAGCAATGACATAAACCCCCCCTGCCAAGGCAAACAGCAAATACGGCAGAGGCTGGCCCAGAGCCCACATCAAGAGCGGCGCCGCCACCGCCGCCAGCAGGGAGCTAAACGAGACGATGCGGGTGAGGGCGATCCCCAGCAGCCAGACACCGAAGGTAGCCAGGGCTACCGGCCAAGCCATGGCCAACAGGATCCCCAGGCTGGTGGCCACCGACTTGCCCCCCTTGAAGCCCAGCCAGCAGGAGCGGCTATGGCCGATCACCGCCCCCAGGGCCGCCACGACCACCCACCACGGCGAGCCCAGAGCTGATCCCAGCGCCACCGCTGCCGCTCCCTTGGCAGCGTCCACCAGCAACACCAGCAGCGCCGGCCCCTTGCCCACTGTCCGCAACACGTTGGTTGCCCCCGTTGAGCCGGATCCCGCTTGGCGGAGGTCGATCCCACCCCAGCAACGGCCCACCCAGTAGCCGGTGGGGATGGATCCCAGCAGGTAGCCTCCAAGGGCGGCAAGGAGGGCGGAAAGCCATGCAGGCATAGACACGTCTTGAACGCTCTCTCCTCACTTTGCCACAGGGCTTGGGTTGCCACTGCTGTCGAATCCGGCCAGGTTGACCTCCCAAGCAAGGCGCGGCTGCACAAATTGCAAAAGCTGTTGGCGAATCTGCTCCAGTTGCCGGATGGCCTGGCGGGATCCCTGCGCCCAGAACTGCTGCTGCAGATAGTCAATCAGCCACAGCTGCGCCGGCAAATCGAGAGCAGCCACTGCCCTAGCCACTTCCAGCGCCTGCCGCAGCGAGTGGGGCCAGCGTCTTAGGTCCTGCAGCAGTGACGGCGGAAGGCTTTGCAGGTGCTGCTGGGCGGCCAGCGCCCGTCCAGGGCTGCCTTGGGCTAGGGCAATTAGCTCAGAGCGAGGGATCCCGGGCAGCTCCGGGCAGCCCAAAGCTGTCAACACTTGCTCCATCTCTGCCGAGCTGAGGCGGCGAAACGGCACCATCTGGCAGCGGGACAGCAGCGTCGGTGGCAAAGGGTGGGGAGGGGGGGTAGGCGAGTGGTGGGAGGCGATAAGAACGATGTGGGCCGGCTCAGGCTCCTCCAGGGTTTTCAGCAGGGCATTGGCCGCACTTTCTGTCAGGGTTTCCGCTCCCTCCAGTACAACTAGCGAGCGGCGGGCGTGCATTGGCCTACGGGCACAGAAGCGAACCACTTCCTGCACCTGTTCCAGGCGAATTTGCGGCGGGGAGCGCCGCTGCAGAGCTTGTGCCTCCGGGGCGTCTGCTGCTATCAGGCGGCCCTGGTGGACATAGGTGGGGCTGACCCAGTGGAGATCGGGATGGGTGCCTGCGAGGAGCCAACGGCAGTTGGAGCACTGGCCGCAAGGGATCCCTGAGCTGGCCTCGCAGAAGAGGGCCTGGGCAAACCAGCGGGCCATCAGGCTCCGTCCCACCCCTTCTGGTCCCAAGAAACAGTAGCTTGAGGTCACCCGCCCCTTTTCCAAGGCCGCCACGAGCAGCCGCGCCGCCAGCTCCTGCCCGACGATGTGCTGGGGGGGCAGAACCGTGACTCCCTCAACCATCTCGGCAGCTCTGGGCTGAAGCATCGGCAAAGTTGCCTAGTCGCAGGCAAAGGTCGGCAAGAGAAATTGCCACAGCCCCTCCTCCACCAAGGGATCCCTCCCTATCTCTGCCCCAGCCTTGTTGTTAGCCGGTGGGATCCAGTCGCATTAAAACTTGGCCAAATTCCACCGGCTGGCCGTTGCTCACCAAAATCTCCCTCACCACGCCCGCCGTTTCAGCTTCTATCTCGTTCATCAGCTTCATGGCTTCGATAATGCAGAGAGTTTGGCCCTTGTTCACCCGTTGGCCAATCTGCACAAAATCCGTTTCTCCAGGGGCAGGAGCGCTGTAGAAGGTGCCCACCATCGGCGCCGTCACCTCCACCCAGTGGCTGGGGGCAGGCTTAGGAGCGCTCTCAGGAGGGGGAGCTTCTGCAGGGGAAGCAGGGGGGGGTTCTGGCGGCGGGGCAGCGGGCGGAGCAGCGGCAGCAGCAGCAAGGCCAGCCGGGATCCCTTTGCGCAGGGTGAGGCGGAAATCCTTGTACTCCAGGATTAGCTCGGTAACGTCGCTCTCCTGCAGAGCGGCCAGCAGAAGGCGAACTTCCTGCCAATTGACAACATCCAAGGGAAGATTACTCCTGATGCATCACCTGTCCACAACGGCAGCCCAGCGGCAAGAAGAGGGGGAGCCATCACTCGCGGCCTATATAGGTGTCGGTGCGAGTATCGACACGCACCCGTTCTCCCACCTTAATAAACAGAGGCACCTGGATCTCAGCGCCGGTCTCCAGCTTGGCGGGCTTGGTTCCCCCTGTTGCCGTATCTCCTCTCACGCCGGGGTCGGTTTCCACCACTTCCAAGACAACGGTGTTGGGCAGCTCCACATCGATCACCTGCCCCTTCCAGCGCAGGATGGCCACCTCCATGTTCTCTTTCAGGTATTTCACGGCAGAGCCGATTTGGGCAGCGCTGAGGGGAGCCTGTTCGTAGGTCTCCATGTCCATGAACACGAAATTGTCCCCTTCTGAATAGAGATACTGCATATTCACTTTTTCAATAGTGGCGGCGGGCAGCATCTCGCCGGCGCGGAAGGTTTTCTCCACAACGTTGCCGGTCTGCATATTTTTGAGCTTGGTGCGCACAAAGGCCGCGCCCTTGCCGGGTTTCACATGCAGAAACTCGATCACCTTGTAGGGAGCGCCATCAATTTCCACAGAGACGCCGGGGCGCAAGTCGTTGCTTGAGATCATGTCAGCACAGGGATCCGTTGCTCAGACTTCCCAATCTTACCCCGGCTGCGGGGCACTCCGATTCAGCTCTCTGAGATCAATGGGCGGCTGACGTCCGTAAAGAGGCAACACCGTCTGCCAGGAAGGGCGCAAGCCTGCTTGGAAGTCGGCGCGGGCCAGTTCCGCCAACGCCAGCACAGGCGCCGGATCCACCCAGTCGGCAGCATCGACGACCAGAGCCTGGGGCCACTGCCGCAGAACCTTCTGCCAAGCCGCTTCTTCCCAGATCTGATCCGCCACTTCGGCAACCCAATGTTCTGGCCCCAGCCGGTACACGCCACCATACTGCTCCCCTCGCTTGGCGTCCATCTGCACCGCCACCGTCAGCGGCTGAGGCGGGGATCCCTGCTCCTGCCACACCTGGCGGGCGAGAACCGCCAAAGTCGAGTAGCCGAACACCGGAATGCGCAACTGCTGGCCCAACAGCCGCGCCACACTTACCCCCAAACGGCTGCCGGTAAAACTCCCCGGCCCCAGAGCGACAGCGATCCCCGCCATCTGCGACCAGTCCTGGCCGGCCAAGAACTCCTTCAGGCAAGGGTGCAACTGCGCCGCCATCTCCCGATCCAGCCACCAACTCCGGCTGCGGCTCTCCCCCAGCTTCTCCTCCAGCGGCAACACGGCCAAGCCCAGAACAGGCGTGGTGGTGTGGATCCCTAAAATCCAGCGGGGAACTGACATGGCCTCTCTCAGGATCAAGCGAGGTAGTTGACAGAACTTAACGGATGATTTAAGGTTAGGTTGTCAATCTTCGCGCT
>NZ_JAOALE010000017.1:0-56153 GCF_047462575.1 Synechococcus sp. 'PEA 65AY6A-5F PE A' | reverse complement strand
CTGCTGTAAACCAGCCTAGAGGTTCGTGGTTGGCTTGCCAACTGCAGGGCTACCGAAAGCCCGCCCTGTACTGCGAAGCAGTCAGGGTCGGGTAGTTTACGCCAAACTCTCGCAGAGCGGGCAAGAAATTTTTGTTTTCGTGATGGGATCGGCTCAACTTCAGCAAGGCAAATCTCTGGATATCGTGCAAGTTTCTCCAGAAATCGAGGGCAAGCCGGATCCCCAGGTCTTGAGCTTTTTGTTGGACAGCCATTGGGATCTGGTTGGGATTTTGCCATTCAGGCTGGGGGTCAATGGGAATCTCTTGCGCCTCTTCGTGGCAGATGGAGCGAACCAAATGGCGCAGATGGTTGCGGAGTTCTTCTAGATCCTGTGGAGATTCAGAGGGCCAATCAACACACTTCCGCCGCTCTTCTAAGGAAAACTTGGCCCATTGATGGAGCTTGAGCTTGATCCCGCACAAATCCAGCTTCAGGCGTAAGCTCATGGGAATGCATCGCAGAGAGTCGGCAAAATCTTGCTCAAACTGAAACAGAGTCATGGGAACCTCGATTAGGAACCAAATCTAGAGTTGAGGGGATTGCTTGAGCGGTGGGTCGGCTTTCTCAAGAGCAACGGCACAGGCTTTTAATTCCGGCTGGCCGGAATCGGGACAACTGATGTCATGGGTAAGGGCATTACACTCGGCTTGTTCTGCCCAGAGGGATCCCCAGTGCATGGGCACAAACACTGTTCCAGGGGCAATGTTGGCAGTTATCTTGGCCGGGAAATAGGCCCGTCCGCGGGCAGAACGCACTTGAACCCAATCTCCATCTTGGATGCCCAGTTTTTCCGCATCGCGAGGATGGATCTCCATAAAGGGTTGGGGGTGCATTTGCTTGATTTTTTCAATCCTGCCGGTGCGGGTTTGGGTGTGCCAATGGCCGTAAAGCCTGCCCGTGGTTAATACGTAGGGAAACTGGGGATCCGGCGGCTCTGCTAGGCCACGGGAATGGTGGGGGATAAAGCGGGCGCGGCCATCGGGGGTCGGGAAACGCCAATCTGTGTAGAGGCGAGTGGACTTAGGGGCCGAGGTTCTTTCTTTGGGATAAGGCCATTGCTGAGGGCCTTGTTCTGCCAAAAGGGCATGGCTGAGGCCGGAGTGATCGCAGAGGCGATTTGCGGTAAGGGCGGCAAATTCTGCATAAACCTCTGCCGCGGTTTGGAAGGAAAATTGCGCTTCAAAGCCCAACCTGCGCCCCACTTCAGCAAAGATCTCCCAATCGGGTCGGGCTTCGCCAGGGGGATCTCGAAAGGCTTGACAAAGGGTAACCCTGCGCTCGGAGTTGGTCATCACCCCGGTTTTCTCGCTCCACTGGCAGGCGGGCAAAAGCAAATGGGCATATTCTGCCGTTTCTGTAGGGTAATAAGCCTCTTGGTAAACGGTAAAGGGAGACTTTTTCAGGGCTTTTTTGACCCGTTCCAGATCCGGAAAGCTCACCAAAGGATTGGTGGCCACAATCCAGAAGAACTGCAGGGATCCGGTTTCCAGAGCGGCAATCATCTCGGTAGCCCTCAGCCCTGGGCAGGGAGAGAGGGAACCGCTGGGCAAACCCCAAGCCTGCTCCACCTCTGCCCGATGCTGGGGCTGGCTCACCAGCCGATATCCCGGCAGCAGATGAGATAACCCCCCCGCCTCTCGACCACCCATGGCATTGGGCTGGCCGGTCAAGGAAAAGGGGCCCGTCCCCGGTCGGCCAATTTGCCCGGTCAGGAGATGCAGGTTGATTAAGCTGGTGATCTTGGCGGTGCCCTCACTGGACTGGTTTAGGCCCATTGACCAAAGGGATAGAACTCTCTGGGATCCCTGCCAGAGCTTGGCCGCTTCAATCAAGTCCTCAGTTGCAATTCCACAGCGCTGGGCTACAATCTGCGGCTCATAATCGGCCAGCAAAGCTGCATATTCGGCAAAACCTTGGGTGCAGCCCTCGATAAAATCGGTAGCCATTGATCCCCACTTCAACAGCAAATGGGCAATCCCATTGAAAAGATCGATATCCGTACCGGGGCGAATTTTTAAGTGGAGATCGGCAGCTTCTGCTGTCTGAGTGCGCCGGGGATCCACGACCACCATTTTGAGGGGGGATCCGGGCTTGTGCCGCTTCTTCAGGCGATTAAAAAGAATGGGGTGGCACTCGGCGGTGTTGGTGCCCACCAGAAAAGCCAGATTGCAGAGATCGAGATCCTCATAGCAGCAGGGGGGGCCGTCGGATCCCAGGGATTGGGTGTAGGCCGAGACGGCTGAGGACATGCACAGGCGCGAGTTGGTGTCAAAATTATTGGTGCCCAGGCAGCCCTTAATGAGCTTTTGAGCAACGTAATAGTCTTCAGTGAGCAACTGCCCCGATCCATACATAGCCATGGAGTGAGGGTTGTCTTTGAGGCAGCGCAGCCGAGAAACCATCTCCTCAAAAGCCTGATCCCAAGAAATGCGGCGAAAGGGCTGGCCCAAGCTCTCCCGAAACAGGGGATAGAGCAGCCGATCTCGACCAACTGCCTCCAGAACCGTAGCTCCCTTTACACAGACCATCCCCAAGCTGGAAGGATGCTCCCGGTCGCCTCTCATTTTCCAGTCACCTGAGGCTGTCGAAACCGCCTCCAATCCACATCCCACACCGCAATAGGGACATAGGGTTTTGATGACAGCTTTTTCCGACTCCATCGCGGTCACCATGAGTGGGGATCCCTGTCAGGATGGATAAGTGTCTTGCATTTTGGATCCCGATAGGCCATCAGGTTAAGGATCTCTTAGCCGAGGAGATCGGCCACTTGGATCTCAAATCCGGGCAATACAACCTGGCTTTTGGCAGTCTCTTGTTCGGTTAGCCAAAGGTGGCGATCCTGAGTCTGGATAAAAATAAATTTGCTTTTGGGAAAAACCAGCCAGACTTCCAGCGCACCGGAGCTGAGATACTCCTGGGCTTTCAAGAAAATGTCCTCTCCAGAGTCGGTTGGGGAGAGGATCTCTCCAGTGAGGGGATAGCTCTGCGGCAAAGTGGCAATATCCTCTCCAAATTGCTGGATTAAATCTGGAGATGAGTAGGCAGCATCAGGTCTTCTGACTCCGCCTTTCGTTTGGCCGGGAGCCTTCACCAAAACCATACCCCCCAATGGCTGACATTCAACATAACCGAGCCAACGGAAGAGAAGTCGGGTTTGGATCTTTGCATGCCCTAAGGTTTGCCCCACTTTCTCCACAATGTAGCCATCTACCCATTTGGTTTGGGCAACTGGATTGGCCAGATAGTCGGCAAGGGTTTTGGGCAGGGCAAGACCCGCCCCTCCATTGGGAGATCGGTTGGAACTACCTGAACCGGAGCAGTGGCCATCAACTTCCCTCCCCAAGCGTTTTGATTCGTAGCTTAATCCTCCCTATGGGCAAAGCGGCGATAGAGGAAGTCAAGGGCGCGGTTACGCAATTCGTAGAACTCAGGCATTTCCATAATGCGGGAGCGGATGCGCGGTCGCTCAAAGGGAATGGTCAAGATCTCACCAATATGGGCAGCGGGGCCGTTGGTCATCATCACCACACGGTCTGACAAGTAGAGAGCCTCGTCGATGTCGTGGGTAATCATCAAAACTGTGCAGCGGTGATCCCGCCAAATGGCCAGCAGCTCATCTTGTAGATCTTCCTTGGTAATGGCATCCAAGGCCCCAAAAGGCTCATCCAACAGCAAAACTTCTGGACGAACGGCAAGAGCGCGGGCAATGGCTACCCTTTGCTTCATGCCTCCAGAAAGCTGCTTGGGCCGCTTGTGGGCTGCCTCTGCTAAACCTACCAATTCCAGATGTTCTTGAACAATTTCCCTTTTCTCCCGCCGGGATTTGTTTGGGTAAACCTGATCCACCACCAGATAAATATTTTCAAAGGCAGTCAGCCAGGGCAAAAGGGAATAATGTTGAAACACCATCATCCGATCTGGCCCTGGGGAGGTGATGGGCTGGCCCTTGAGGGCGATGGATCCCGAAGTGGGAGTCGAAAAACCCGCCACCATGTTGATCAAGGTGGATTTGCCGCAACCGGAGTGGCCAATAATGCAAACAAACTCACCGGCGGCCACTTCCAGATTGATATTTTCCAGCGCAACGAAGGGCCCTGCTGAGGTGAAGTAGGTCTTGCCCACATTCTGAAGACAAAGAAGGGGCAGTCCTGCAACCGGAGAAGCAGAAGATAGCGGTGAGGAGAACGTGCGGGAGCTGGTCATCATGGTGTTTTCCAATCGAGAGTTTAAGGTAACAAAAGCTAAACTTCGCTGAGCCGGTACTCCTGCAGCTTCAGATCCTGCCGGATGGCCACCGACTCCAGGTAAGCAACGGGATCCTCTCCGTCGAAGCGGGATCCATCGGCAAAGAGCAAAGCTCCGCGGTCATGGGCCCGATCCGGCAGGCCCAGTTCTCTAGCGGCTAGGGCGTAGGTTTTGCTGTCCAGAACTTGGTCGAGAACCGAAACCCAATTGCGGGGAAAAGCGCAGAGTCCCCAGCGAGCCATTTGCGTCAAGATCCAGAGGTGTTCCAATCTTTCGGGACAGGTGTTGCGCCCGTTGGCAAACTGGTGAAAACCGGTGAGGGCTTGGGATTCATCGGCAATTCCCCGCTGCAGAATACCCGTCCACCCCGGCTGCAGATCCTCCAGGGCCACGCCCACATACTGGGGCTGAGCCAGCCACTCCAAGATCTCAGAACGGTGCTGCGGCTGATCGCAGTATTGGCAAGCTTCCAGTAGTGCCTTGACCAGAGCTACATGGGTGCGGGGGTAGTTTTGCGCCCAATCCTGGCGCACTGTCAGCACTTTTTCAATGTGGCTGGGCAAGATTTCGGGAGTGGTGGTGACGATAAATCCCAACTGTTCCCGCACGGCGCGGGAGTTCCAGGGCTCGCCCACGCAGTAGCCATCGATGTTGCCGGCCTTGAGGTGGGCCACCATCTGCGGCGGCGGGATCACGGTTAACGTGACATCCCGATCCGGATCCACCCCCGCGCTAGCCAGCCAATGGCGCAGCAAGAAGTTTTGCATTGAGGCCGGGTGCACCACCCCTAGGGTATGAACCACGTCAGGAGTTTGCCGGAGGTGTTGGCGCAGATCCCAGGGACTGAGAACACCCTGCAGGCAAAGTCTGCGCCCAAAGGTAATGGCGTTGCCGCCGCGGGAGAGGGTTAGCGCGGTAATCAAAGGCACCGGAACTCCCCCTACTCCCAAGGTGGAAGCCAACGGGATCCCGGCCACCACCATAGCCGCGTCCAGCCGACCGGAGCGGATCCCTTCCCAGATGGTCTTCCAGCCTGGCTCCCGCACCAGGGTGACCTGCTCCAGGCCGTACTTTTGAAACAGGCCCTTTTGCTGGGCCACCACCAGAGGCGCGCAGTCGTTGAGGGGCACAAAGCCAATCTCCAAATTGACCTTCTCCAGGCCGTGTTTGGCAATGGCCACGCGAACAGGCGTTTTTTGGCGAGCCCGCTTTTGCTGGTTGAGAAAGTAGATCATCTCTCCCCGCAGGCTGTAGTAATCGGGGTGACGCACCACTTCCAAACGATGGCGGGGTCGAGGAAAAGGGATCCGCAAAATCTGGCCAATGCGGGCCTCCGGGCCATTGGTCATCATCACCACCCGATCCGAAAGCAAGAGGGCCTCATCCACATCGTGGGTAACCATGACACAGGTGAGCTGCTCCGCCTGGGCAATCTCCATCAGTTGCTCCTGCAGGTTGCCGCGCGTCAAGGCATCCAGAGCGCCAAAGGGCTCATCCAACAGCAGCACCCGCGGACGGATGGCCAAAGCCCGGGCAATGGCTACCCGCTGTTTCATCCCTCCTGACAGATGGGCCGGTCGCTTGTCGGCTGCCCCCTGCAACCCCACACGGCGAATGTGTTCTGCCACAATCCGGTCCCGCTCCGCTTTGGGAAGGGATCCCAGCACCTCGTCCACGGCCAGGGCAACGTTCTCCCGCACGGTCAGCCAGGGCAGCAGGGAATAGTTCTGAAACACCACCATGCGATCCGGGCCGGGATCCGTAACCTGTCGGCCCTCCAGGAGAATGCCCCCTCGGGAAGGCTTTTCCAGGCCAGCAATGATGTTGAGCAGGGTCGATTTGCCACAGCCAGAGTGGCCGATCAACGAGACAAATTCCCCTTTTTGGATCTCCAGGTGGATGTCTTTCAGGACAGGGTAGATCTCTCCGTTGTCGAGGAGAAATTCCTTGTCGACATGATCCACTTCAATGTAAGGCTGGGTCTTCATGATTCCTCTGAGATGATTTCTGAGAGCATGGAGAAATTGTCAGCAACCAATCTAAAACTCGGCCAAGCTCATTTAGCGATCCTCAGCCACCACCAGCGAGCCAATCCAAGCCGTGATCCGATCCAGCAGAAGACCCACCATCCCGACATAGATCAAAGCCAGAATGATTTCGCTGATGCGGGAGCTATTCCAGGCATCCCAGATGAAAAATCCAATGCCCACACCGCCAATCAACATTTCCGCTGCCACAATGGCCAGCCAAGACAAGCCCACCCCAATGCGCAAGCCGGTAAAAATGTAGGGCACAGTTGCCGGGAAAACGATTTTGAAAAAGTACTTCCAGCCGGACATGCGCACAATTCTGGCCACGTTGCGGTAGTCCTGAGGGATCTGCTGTACGCCGACAACGGTGTTGATCAAAATGGGCCAGAGGGCCGTAATGAAGATTACGAAAATGGCGGAAGGGTTGGCATCTCGAAAGGCAGCCAAAGAAATCGGCAGCCAGGCCAAAGGCGGCACCGTGCGCAGCACCTGAAAAATGGGATCCAAAGCCTCGTACAGCCAGCGATTGACCCCGATGATCATGCCGCCCACAACCCCCACCAAGCCGGCCAGGGCAAACCCAATGAACACCCGCCGCAAGCTGGCCCAAATTTGCCAGAACAGCCCTTTGGCATTGCCGCCATAGTCAAAAAAGGGATCTTTAATGAGGGGATCCCAGGTGTCCTGCCAAACTTGGAGAGGCGTGGGCAAATTGGCTCCGGGACGGCTGTAAATGATTTGCCAGAGAATCAGGACGAGCAAAATGGCCGTAGCGGGCAACAGAATGCGACGCAGCGCTTTGTGGATTTGGACTCTTTGCCGCCAAGCAGAAGAAGGTGCAGAACTGGCGGGAGAACCGATTCCGGTACTGGACTGAAGAACAGAACCTTGGCCGGTTTTCAGCAGCCAGTGGCCTAGGCCAACCAGTAGGGGAAGCAGGATCCGAAAGAGGTGGTAGCCCAACTGTAGGGCAGAGTGGAAAATCCTCATGGCTTGCTGGGAGTAAGGTTGAAGTCAACTTAAGAGGATCCCAAGAGAGAAGGGGTTTAAGTTGAACACTCTTTGTGGGGATTCGGGGATCCCTTCTCTCCTGGACAGAGGGTTTGCAGCTAACTTGCTGGGGAAAGTTGGGAAATTAGGCCAGCTTCTTAATCGCCAATTTCTCCAGGTAGGCGGCAGGATTTTCGGGATCGAACTGCACCCCGTCGAAGAAGGTTTCCACTCCTCGAGAGGTGCTGGGGGGAATGGCTGCCCCCTGACCAATGGCTTTGGCAGCTTCTCGCCAGAGTTCTTCCCGATTCACCCGCTCCACCAAGGCTTTGGTATCGGTGTCGGCAGGCAGATAGCCCCAGCGGATGTTTTCGGTCAAGAACCAGAGATCGTGGCTCTTGAAGGGGTAGGAAGCGTAGTTCTGCCAGAACTTCATCAGGTGGGGGCTGTTTTCAACGACCTTGCCGGTGCCGTAGTCAAAAGTGCCCCGAGAACGGCCCAAGATATCGGGCACAGGCACCCCCAGCCAGCGGCGGTCGCCGATGATGCGACACATCTCCTCTTTGTTTTCCATCTGGTCGCACCAGATCTGGGCTTCTAGCACCGCTTTCAACAGGGCAAGGGTGGCTTTCGGGTGCGCATCCACCCAGTCGGCCCGCAGGGCAAAGGCCTTTTCCGGGTGGCCGTTCCACAGCTCGCCGGTGGTGAGGGCAGTATACCCCTCTTTTTGGTTCACCAGCTGGGCATTCCAAGGCTCGCCCACACAGAAGGCTTCCATGGTTCTGGATTTCATATTGGCCACCATCTGCGGCGGCGGCACCACAATGATGGAGACGTCGCTAGTGGGATCGATCCCGCCTGCGGCCAGCCAGTAGCGCATCCACATGTCGTGGGTACCGCCGGGGAAGGTCATCGCACATTTGGGATCTTTGCCGGCAGCTCGAAGCTCGGCAAACTTGGCCTTGAGGGGGGAACTATCCAGGCCGATTTGCAAATCCCGATATTGGTTGGAAATGCTAATGCACTGACCGTCCAGATTGAGACGGGCCAAAATGTACATAGGCACCGGCTTGCCATCGGTAACTTTGCCCGTGGTGATGAGGTAGGGCATGGGGGTGAGGATGTGTGCCCCATCGATGCCACCGGCGGCGGATCCCAGCACCAAGTTGTCGCGGGTGGTGCCCCAAGAGGCCTGCTTGACCACCTCTACGTCCTTCATGCCGTACTTGGCAAAAAACCCCTTCTCTTTGGCAATGATGAGGGGGGCAGCGTCGGTTAGAGCGATGAACCCCAGCTTGGCGCTGGTGGTTTCGGGAGTATCGGCCTGCGCCACCCAGTAGCCCTGCCCCAAGGATTGCGATTGGGCGCGCGGGATCCCAGCCGTGGCCGCCCCAGCCGTGAGAGCAGCCACCCCGGCCAAAAATTGCCGACGGGAGACGGGAGAGGAAGTGCTGAACAGCTTAGACATCGAAACCTCCAAGATTTACAACGACGAAGAAAGAAAAACTTTCAGGACGGCAACAGAACCGCTAGCGGGTTACCAAAACAGAAGCCTGGGCGGCGGACGGATGCTGACGCGGCTTGGCCCCAAAGTGTTCAATGAGCAGCTCCACCAAGACCGGCTTGAGGTCTTCGCAAGGGATCCCTTTGCGCACGCATTCGCCCAGCTTGGCGTCTTTGCCCACCTCTCCCCCCATGTAGATGTCCACGGCCTCCACCACCCTGCCGTCCTTGCGAGCAGTGGTGCCCATAAGGCCGATATCGGCTACTTGGGGTTGGCCGCAGGAGTTGGGGCAGCCCGTCCAGTGGATGCGCACCGTTTGGGGGATCTCCAGCTCCGCCTCCAGCTCCTCCATCAAGGCCACAGCCCGGTTTTTGGTCTCGATAAGGGCAAAGTTGCAGAACTGGTTGCCCGTACACGACACCAACCCCCGCTGCAAGGGCCCTGGGTTGGGGGAGAACTTCTTCAAGAGCGGCTCTTTGAGGAGCGGGGCCACTCGGGAGTCGGGCACATTGGGGATGAGCACGTTCTGCTCCACTGTCAGCCGCAGCTCCCCGGAGCCGTACACCTCCGCCAAGCGGGCCAGCTCCATCATCTCCAGGGCGTTGAGCCGCCCCACCGGCACATGCAGGCCGACAAAGTTGAGGCCCGGCTGCTTCTGGGCATGCACCCCCAGCAGATCCCGCTTGTGCCAGACCACCTCGTCTTTTTCCGCTGCCCTGGGCAGAGGGTGGCCTATCTGGCGCTCCACAGCCGCCCGGAACTTCTCTAGGCCCCACTCGTCAATGAGCCACATCAACCGCGCCTTTTGCCGGTTGGCCCGCAGGCCGTGATCCCGGTAGACCAGCAGCACCGCCTCGCACAGGGGAACTACATCGCGGGGATCCACCCAGACATCTAGGCCAATTGCCTCGGCGCAGCGGCGAGCCGAGAAAAAGCCGCCCACCAGGACGTTGAAGCCCAGGCGGCCATTTTTGAAGGCGGGCACAAAGGCCAGGTCGTTGATCTCGGCATGCACCGAGTTGTCGCGACAACCGCAGATGGCGATGTTGAACTTGCGCGGCAGGTTGCTGAAGGAAGGGTTGCCCTCGCCGTTGTTGGTGATCATGTCCTGCACCTTGCGAGTGAGGCCGCGCACATCGATCAGCTCGTCCGGGTCAATACCGGCCAGAGGGGATCCCGTGATGTTGCGCACGTTGTCCATGCCCGACTGGATGCTGGTCAGGCCTACCTCTTTCAGGTAGCCCAGGATCTGGGGCATTTCCTCGATGGGGATGCCCCGCAGTTGCAGGTTCTGCCGGGTGGTGATGTCGGCTACGCCCTGTTCTCCATAGGGGTGGATGATTGCGCCCAACATCCGCATTTGGCCGCTGGTTAGGATCCCATTGGGCAGGCGCAGCCGCAGCATGAACTGACCTGGGGTGCGCTTGCGAAAGAAGATCCCCAGCCACTTGAGGCGGTGATCCCGGTCGTCTTCAGGAATGTTCTCCCAACCCATCCGGGCAAACGCCTCCAGCTCGGCCTTGACCGCCAGCCCATCCTTTTCGCTTTTGAGGCGTTCAAATTGGTTCGCCATGATCGCTGCCGTGGGGTGAACACTGGCTACCCTAGCGATGACGAACCGTTAACTTTGGTATTGGCAGTTACACTTTGTAACAGGTTATGCAGTTTTGTCATTCTCGAATTGCGCTTTATGCATAAAGTCAGGCTTCCAGGAGCAGCAGACCCCTCTTTCCCCTTTGGGAAAGGGGCTGGGGGTGAGGAAAAGCTAGTTGAGAGGGTTGAAAGAGTTGAAAGGCTCCATCTGCCAGAGCAGACGGGGCGGGATCCCCAGCCCTTCAGTGAGGGGTGCGGGCCGTTGGGAAGTTTGGGGATCGCAGTCGTAGAGAGCGGTGGTGTAGCGGTAGCTGCGGGGGGGGCCACCGTTGAGGCGAATGCCGCTAATTTCAAAGGTGTAGTTGCGATTGGGCTGGATCGAACCCACGGAGTAGGTCAAAGTTTCCAGGCCAAAGGCGGGATCCCCAACCCGGATATCTCCAACGGGCACCGGCTCACCTGTGACGGCATCGGTGATGCGGATTTGGGCTTGGCTGAGGTCAGACAGGCCGCCGCGGCTGGGCACCGAGAAAGACCAGCGGTAGGCAGACAAGGGCTGGCCGGAAAACCCTTCTAGGCGGTAGAGGTAGCCGTCTTTCTCCGGGAAGGCGATGAACTCTGGATCTGGCACCGACTCGTCAAAACCGAAGATCCAGTTGGCGTTGGCCTGGGTCACCCGTCCAGCCCGTGGGTCAAAGACAATGCCGTAGGCCCCCTGGGCGTACTGAGGATACAGGTTCCAGCGGCGATGCCCCACATCCACAAAGTTTTCTCGACCTGGCTCGGCAAAATAGATGTCCACCTGCCGCGCCAACACCCGGCCTGGATCGGGGCCGTTCAGCTCTAGGATGGGCCCAACCGCCAGGTTGCTGAAGCGGGATCCCGCCTCCCCAGCAGGGGTAAAGCAGCGCCAAGAGGGGGGCGGCTGGTGGCTGAGGGCGCCATTGGCCACCTGCATCAGGGCCGCCTGCTGAGCGGCCTCCAAGAATTCGGGATTGAGCTTCACCGGCGGCAACTCGTGCAACAGCCGCAGAAAGTTGAGCCGATCCATCATCTTTTGGGCTGCTGCCGGGGTGAGGCGACCGGGATTGCAGGTGGCAGCCTGAGGCTGCTCGGCATAGATGGGGCCGGCAAAGCTGCGGGTCTGGCGATCCAACTGGCACAAGAAACCGGCGATGGGCAGCTCCCCTGCCGGAGGGGGCCCCACCGCAGTAAGGGATCCCTCCCCACCGCCGCAGGCTGCCAACAGAAAAAGGCAGAGCAGACTCAAAACCATCCCTGCCCAGACTTGCTGCAAACTGGGCAGCCGCTGCCAAGGCATGCAAGATCCTGTGGGCTTACCGACCAGCGGGGGTGGGAGTGGGCGTGAGGCTGGGGGGACTGACGGTGCTGCTGCTACCCTCGTCGCAGGCAGACAACAGTCCCAGGCACAGGAACAGGGCCAGAGCCCCCAAGAGCTGGCGGCTCACCTTGTTGAGTTGGAGTGCGGCCATCGCAACAAACCTCCAAAACGCTGCCAGGTTTGACCCTGTTCTATCACCTGGCCCAACAAGTTGCTGTGCCGAGACTTCTGTCGGCAAGGGCAGAACTCGAACCCCAGTCAAGAAATGCTCACCCAACTCAGCCGGATCCTCTAGGGCTAGAACCTGAGTTCAGCCTCTGCCCCTTCCTATAGCGTAGCTGCGGATCCCCGCACCTCTTTCCGCGCTCAAGCGTAAAGACTACATCGATTTTTTTGCCGAGACTGCAGGGATCCGCCTTCAGGGGACGATCTGAAACTCCAGGTTGTAGGTCTGGAGCAGGTTGATCGTCTCGTGGTCGGTGAGGTTGGTGTCGGCCAGCTCCAGATTATAGAAATCGATGAACTCCTCGTGGTCGAAGTAGGGGCCGGCATGCCAGGTGCCCATCTCCAGTTTGATAAAGCGATCGCCGGGCACCCGAAAAGCCTGAATCTCGTCCACTTGCAGCTCGTCGGCGGGCGGCGCGACGGCGATAAACCACTCCTTGCCGTGCAGGGATCCCAGGCACTGGGTGCAACGGGTGTGGCGGGTTATTTGGCTGAACTTGAGGCCAGGACGGAGCAAGCGCATGAGGTAAAAGCGGGGCTGGCCCTGATTCAAAAACAACTGGGCATCTGAGCTGTCGAAAGGCTTGTCGTCGGGAGCAGGGCAGATCGCCTGCCCGTAAGGGGCAAAGTTGGTAGTGTTGCGTATTTTGTGGGTTAAGCATGGAGGGCGGAATGGACCGAGAGGAGCTCAAGAGGTTGACCAAGGAGGAGATCAGCCGGCGCATTCGGGAAGGGGTCAAGGCCGTCATAGTGCTCCGCACCGCTTACGCGAACGAGCAGGTGTTGGAAGAAGAGATGGCCGAGCACCTGGCTGCGGGTTACCGTGAGCGCACCCCAAGCCGCCGCGGGGAGCGGAACGGCTACTCCACCCGGGACCTCATCACGCCGGCGGGCAGGATCGCCCAGCTCCGGGTACCCCGGGACCGGGAGGGGACTTTCCTGACCGAGGTCTTTGAGCGGTACAAGCGGATGACCGGGGAGGTAGAAGAGGCGGTGCTGGAGATGTACCTCCAAGGGGTCTCCACCCGCAAGGCGGCGGCCATCACGGAGGGCGTGTCCCGGGTGCGCATCGGTAAGGACGCGGTCTCCAGGGTAGCCCAGCGCCTGGAGGAGGAACTCTCCGCCTGGCGCGGCCGGCCTTTGGAGCTGGCCTACCCCTACCTCTACCTGGACGCGGCCTACTTCAAGGTGAACTGGGGCGGGCGGGTGGTGGACCTGGCCCTTCTGGTGGCGGTGGGGGTGAACGAAGAAGGCTACCGGGAGGTGCTGGTGGTGGAGCCGGCGGGCGGGGAGCGGAAGGAGGCCTGGAGGAACCTGCTGAAGGGCCTGGTGGAGCGGGGGCTTCGGGGGGTGAGGCTGGTCATTTCCGACGACCACCCTTCCATCCCCCAAGCGGAGCGGGGCGTGGTGGCCGAGGAGCTCCAGGAGGTGTTTGTGGCGCGGCGGCGGGGCACGGCGGAATCTCTGGCCCGGGGGTTCGTTGAGCGCTACCGGTACCGGCGGGCGGTGGAGGTGTTTGCCCAGGGTCTGGCTGCTTTCCCGTCAGGGAAACACGGTGAGGAGGCCCTGACCTACCTGGACTTTCCCGGGGTCCACCAGCGGCACATCAAGAGCACCAATGTGCTGGAGCGGCTTATCCGTGAGGTGAAGCGGCGGAGTTTCCCCGGCGAGGGGAGCCTGGTGAATCTGGCCACGGTGGTGATGCTGAGGGCCACGGAGGACTGGGCTTTCCGGCGTTACCTGGACATGGACCCGCTTTGGGCCGCGGAAGAGAAACCCACAAAAATCGCGACTTGACCTGTGGAGGACTTTTACGACAGCCTCTTACACGATCAAGCGGCCAGGCAGCGCCCTTTAAAGGGCGCTGCTATAGCGCATTACGTCTACGGCTGGAAGCCCCCTTAAGGCTCTTTCCTGACTCCAAATCTTTAGGGCCCTCTGGGTCACCTCCTTGTTCCCAATCCCCCTAAGAAAAGAGTGCCTGAACGCGGTAAGCCCCACTCCTAGAAGCCCGTTTTCCGTTTCCTCAAAGAAGGGGTGACTTTCCCAGTTCCAGAAACCGCACACAAGGTAGGGGTGACCCTCTAGAACCCCTGGGTGGTTTGGACCCAGCTCCTCAGGAAGGAGCTCCAAAGCGTCCATATAAAAGGGAACCTGGCCGAAAATCGCCGTTCGGGCGCGAATCCACTTAAACTTTCCCACTTCTCCTCTAGCTAATCTCCCTAGGGCATACATTTCCATCCAGCTAAAAGACGCTTCCGTTCCCAAACTCACCTCCATCCTTTGGTCCAAGGCCGAGGCGGGGTGGGGAATGGTGAGGCCGGGGTAGTACTCCAAAAAGCCTTCCACCCGAAAAAGGAGCCTCTGAACCACCGGTCGATACCCCCGGGCAGGGAGAACCTTGGTCGCCGATTGGTTGAGGAGGATTACCTTGGCCCCCGGAGCAACATGAACCCGGATCTCCACCTGGTCCCCTCCCATAAGGCCAGGGCCAAGGGTCAAAAGCTGCAACACCAGGCCTTCCCCATAGGGAAAGGGCCTTAGCACTTTGAGGGCACCGCGGCTGTAAGCCCTACGCAGGTGGGTCCGGCCGCCGATAGCGATGAACTCCAATTCCAATTGGCTAACCAAAAATTGGCTAACCAAAGCTGGTGGGGACGCCTCAGTCTCCCTCAAAGAGGACCTCCCGTCGGATCCACTCCACCACGCTATCCAGCCCTTCCCCCGTCTTGAGGTTGGTAAACACCCAAGGACGTGAACCCCGTTTGAGCCGCGTATCCCGTTCCATGACCCCAAGGTCGGCCCCAACCAAAGGGGCAAGATCGATCTTATTGATCACCAGGAGATGGCTTTTTTCAATGCCTGGGCCCCCCTTGCGGGGAATCTTGTCTCCCGCAGCCACATCGATCACATAGATCCACACGTCCACCAGTTCTGGGCTAAAGGAAGCAGCGAGATTATCCCCCCCTGATTCCAAAAAAAGGATGTCCAGATCGAGGAAGCGGGCCAGCATGGCTTCCACCGCCTCCTGGTTGGCTGCAGGGTCTTCGCGAATGGCCGTATGAGGGCATCCTCCCGTCCTCACCCCTGCGATCCGCTCGGGGGGAAGAGCCCCCGAGCGCACAAGGAATTCGGCGTCCTCATAGGTGTAGACGTCGTTGGTGATCACCGCAAGGTTGTAGCGATCCCGCATGGCTTTGGCCAGCCGATCTATAAGGGCGGTTTTCCCTGAGCCGACAGGCCCGGCCACACCGATTTTTACCGGTTTCACAATCCCCCTCCTTAGCTCTGAAACAGCCTGGTCCATAGGAAGTCCTGTTGATGCGCTCTCAGGTCCCAGGCAGGCGTAGCGGCAAACAACGCCTCATCAGGGTTGCGGAGTACCTCTTGCACCGTTTTGGCCATGGAAGAGTGAAGGGAGCAAAGCATGTGTTGGGCACGCTCAGCTCCCAACGCGAACACCCGGGTTCCGGCCAAAAGCAAAGCTTGTACGGAAGTGTGCAGGAAGGCCAGGGCCAGAGGTTCCCGCTCAAGCCCCAGCATTTTTCCCGCAATACCCCAGGCTACTGCTTGATGCCCTTCCCGTAAGGGTGGCCAAGGCAGGTTGGGATATAGACGGCCTAGAAGCGCCAGAACGCGTCTTCCTACCTGCAGGCTGGCCTCTCTGGCCCCCCGTACCGGCTTCCATGCGGTAAGCAGGGCGTTAAGCCGTTGCAGGGCCTCGAGGTCGGGACTCTTTTCAAAGGCCAGCACCAAGGCGGCTAGGTCCAAACGAAGCTGCCCAAGCCGAAGGTCAGCGAGGATCAGATCGGGTATCCTTCCAGGATCCAATCCAACGGCCGCGTAGGATTCCAAGCCGTAGGAGTGCACAAAGCTTCCTACCGGGAAGGCCGTATCAGCGAGTTGGAAAAGCCTGAGGAGGGCTACTTCCTTCATGGAGCGCTAGTGGCTATGCCCAGGCAGAGGGGTCTTGGCGAAAGAGCGCATTTCCCTAACCACTACCAAACCAAGGTTCCGTAACCGCTCTTCCAAAGCGGCATCGTAGAGGATCGCAATCACCTCCCCTGAAAGGTCTATGGGGCGGTGAAGATTGCCGATGAGGTGGCCCACTTGAGCCGCTTCCTTGAGACTTCTGGGATAAATGACGAGAACCTCCTCCGGAGCTGCTACTACCCGGTAGGCCACACCCTCTACCACACAGAGAATCTGCCCTGGCTGAAGCACAGTTCCTGTAGGCAGGGCCAGGTTCAGGACAAGGCCGCTTGGCGTTTCCAAGCGCCGGCGCACCTGGGTACGCTCCTCCGAGGTCATGGGTAAGTCTACCACTTGTAACCCCTCAGGGATGCCCTCCTCCATCTTTCTAAGATGGGTCACCACGTAGGTCTTGATCATAAGTCTCCTAGAAAAGGAAGTACCTCTGGGCCAAAGGCAGGATCTCGGCAGGCTTGCTGGTTATTTCCTCCCCATCCACCAAAACCCTATAGGTCTCCGGGTCCACCTCTACCTGGGGCAAGGCATCGTTAAGTCGCATATCCTTCTTAGTGAGCCCCCGGGTTTTCCGTACCGGAAGCAGAGTACGGTTTAGCCCGGCCGGAAGCCCCCCCCTCTCCAGGGCGGCTTGGGAGACAAAGGTAAACGAGACTCGCGTCAGCGCTTTGCCAAAAGCAGCAAACATGGGGCGATAACGGACGGGCTCAGGGGTGGGAATGGAGGCGTTGGGATCTCCCATAGGCGCAGCAACGATAAAGCCAGCTTTGAGAACTAGATCGGGCTTGACGCCGAAGAAAGCCGGATGCCACAGGACCAAGTCCGCGTACTTTCCGGGCTCTATGGACCCCACATACTCAGCGATCCCGTGGGCGATGGCCGGGTTGATGGTGTATTTAGCCAGGTATCGCCGGATGCGGAAGTTGTCGTTCCTCGTGCTGTCTTGCGGTAGTGGACCCCGCTCCTCTTTCATTTTATGGGCTGTCTGCCATGTCCTTAGGATCACCTCCCCCACGCGTCCCATGGCCTGGGAATCGCTGGTCATCATGCTAATGGCTCCGAGATCATGGAGAACATCCTCCGCTGCCATCGTCTCGGGTCGGATGCGGGACTCCGCAAAGGCCACGTCTTCGGGGATATTGGGGCTTAGATGGTGGCACACCATTAGCATGTCCAGGTGCTCGTCAAGGGTGTTCACCGTGTAAGGCATGGTGGGATTGGTGCTAGAGGGGAGCACGTTGGGGTACCCCACTACCCTGAGAATGTCCGGGGCATGGCCTCCCCCGGCCCCCTCCGAGTGAAAGGTGTGGATGGTTCGCCCCTTGAAGGCCGCCAGCGTATCCTCTACAAAACCGCTCTCGTTCAAAGTATCCGTGTGAATGGCCACCTGGACATCGTAGGCCTCGGCCACGGTCAGAGCGGTGTCGATAACGGCGGGGGTAGCCCCCCAATCCTCGTGAATCTTGAGCCCGATAGCACCGGCCAGGATCTGTTCCTCCAGCGCCTGGGGCGAGGAGGCGTTCCCTTTCCCCAGCAAACCGAAGTTAAGGGGTAGCCCCTCGAGGGCCTCCAACATCCGGTGGATATACCAAGGGCCCGGGGTACAGGTGGTGGCCTTGGTTCCTTCGGACGGTCCGGTACCTCCCCCGGTCATGGTGGTTATGCCACTAAAGAGGGCCTCCCAAGCTTGCTGGGGAGCGATGAAGTGGATATGGACATCAATACCTCCGGGGGTGAGGATCCGACCTTGGCCAGAGATGACCTCTGTTCCTGGACCGATTTCCAAGCCCGGCGTAACGCCGTCCATGATGTCCGGATTGCCCGCCTTACCCAAGGCCACAATGCGCCCATCCCGGACACCCACATCTGCCTTGACAACACCCCACCAGTCCAGGACCACCGCATTGGTAATCACCAGATCGGGGGCTCCCTCCGACCGGCTCCTCTGAGACTGGGCCATGCCGTCCCGGACAGTCTTTCCTCCGCCGAAGACCGCCTCCTCTCCTGGGGGCAGGGTCCAATCCTCTTCCACCTCCAGGATCAGATTGGTATCGGCCAGGCGGATCCGATCCCCTACTGTGGGTCCATAAAGGCGAGCACGGGCTTCCCGGGAAAGCCTCATAGGAACCCCCTTTCCCGAGCTGCACGGAGCGCCTCCGCCCGCTTCTCTTCCAAGGAGCCCATGACCAAGGCATTCATACCGTAAACCCTCCTAAGACCCGCTATCTCTACGAGTTCCACCACCTTGGTCTCCCCAGGCTCGAATCGCACAGCCGTTCCAGCGGGGATGTTGAGGCGGAACCCATAGGCCTTTTCTCGATCAAAGCGAAGGGCGCGGTTGACCTCAAAGAAATGGGCGTGGGAGCCCACCTGAACAGGACGGTCCCCAGTATTGGCCACCTCGAGGCGGACCGTGCGGCGGCCGGGGTTGAGTTCCACTTCCCCTGACTCGGTGAAGATTTCTCCGGGAATCACGATTCACCTCGCACCAAGATCTCCCAAAAAAGCCTCCCTGAGGCCAGCAAGGCAAAAAGGGCCGCGGCCGCATTTTTACCCCCTAGCGAATAGGCTTGTGGATCGTTACCAACTTGGTCCCGTCGGGAAAGGTGCCTTCTACTTGAACCTCTTCTATCATGTCCGCCACTCCGTCCATTACGTCCTCCCGTTTCAATACCTGGGCTCCCAGGTCCATTAGCTCAGCCACGCTTTTACCCTCGCGAATACCCTCCAGTACCTCCGCCGTGATCAAGGCCACCGCCTCGGGGTGGTTCAACTTGAGTCCCCGAGCAAGGCGGCGTCGGGCGACTTCGGCCGCCAGGAAAATCAGGAGCTTATCGATCTCGCGTTCGGTCAACCGCATGGCCTCTCCTACAAGCTGATCAGCCGACCCACCGTCTCCGGACTGGCCTCCGAGGTCCGACCCTCCAGGATCACACGTCCCCGGTCCATTATGTAAAATCTTTGGGCGAAGTTCCAGGCGAACTCTAGTTTCTGCTCCACCAAGCCGGTAAGGGAGTGGAGTACGCCCACCTTGACCTCGCCTTGGGCAAGGCCTTGGGCGAGGCTCAGACCCACCAAGCTAACCACCCCCAGTACCCCTAGCAGTACCCCTAGTAACCTCCAGCCTTTTCCCATGTGTTCCTCCTTCCGAGTCGGACTTCAGGTCCGACCCTGGTGGAAAGCATAAAATAAAGTTGCATTAGCCAAGCTGACAGTATGCAACGATACAGTTAGCGAATACTTCGCTGACAGTATGCTATGTGTAAGCGTTTGTGTACGGGTTTAAGCGGGCGGTGGAGGTGTTTGCCCAGGGTCTGGGGGAGGCCCTGACCTACCTGGACTTTCCCAGCGGCCACCAGAGGCACATCAAGAGCACGAATGTGCTGGAGCGGCTTATCCGTGAGGTGAAGCGGCGGAGTTTCCCCGGCGAGGGGAGCCTGGTGAATCTGGCCACGGTGGTGATGCTGAGGGCCACGGAGGACTGGGCTTTCCGGCGTTACCTGGACATGGACCCGCTTTGGGCCGCGGAAGAGAAACCCACAAAAATCGCGACTTGACCGCAAAGTTTTCCGCTTCAACCAGAGGTGCCTTCAGTTGGCGTAGTTGGGCTACTCACCCTGCTTGTCTCCTCTTTGGCCAGCTTTTACCCCTGAGAAGGGATCTCAGCAGGATCTCAGGTGCCGGCAGTAGAATTGGGTGGAAAACTTAGCCCTTGGCAGAGTCCATGGCCATGCGGCGGGATTTACAAGAGCTGGTCATTTCCCCTTTTCTGGTGGAAAACCTTTCTGGGGTACCCATAGCCTGGCTGTACCGACCTCGGCCTATCCGTCGCTGGAAAGACTGGCTGCGCCAGTTCTCCGCCTTTTGGGATCTGCTGGGCCTGCTGTTGGTGCTGGATTTGTTCTGCCGTTTCTTGACCTTTTGGTCAGGGGGATCCCTGCTGACCTTGGTGGGGCGAATTTTGATCCCTGGCCTGCGCAGCAGTTGGGAAAGTTGGCTGGTGGAATGGGGAATCCTGACAGCCATTGCCGCTTTGGGCCAAGCCTATTGGATTTTCCGCAGCCGCCGCATGCCGCTCTTGCTGAACTTGCTAGAAGAAGTAGATCGCTACAATCGGCTCATTCAAGCCATTCACATCAACGATGAATTGGTAGAGGCGGGCAATCCTGAGGCCAAGCTGCCCCAGCGGGATCAGATCATCGAGGCTCTGAAGCTGACTCGCAGCGACCTAATCCGCGCCTTGAAAACTGAACGGATCTTGCGGCAGAACAAAGACTTTATTGAGCAGCAAAGGGAGTTCTTCGGCGACGAGCTGGCAGCTCTGACTGCGCTCCAGCTAAGAGAACAGGCCAGCGAACAGTCGCAGCTTTTGGATGCTGCTTTGCAAATTGCCTTGCAGGTGCGCTCCCAACTAAGCCAACTGCAGAACCGGGGAGCAAATTGTTCCCAAGACAAAGATCAAGCTTCAGACAAAGCTCGAGACAAAAAAGATTAAAGCGAAGACACAAGTTACAGCTATTTCGACCAGGATACTGCACTGATATTGAAGTAACCAAAGCCTTGGACTACGGGAAAGTCGTTGTGAGGCTCTTTGTCGCCTTGATCTCCACTTTGGGAGAGGGTTCAGATCTGCCTGGAAAAGCGCTGGAGACTGTCGCGAAGCCCAGGGATCTTCCTTCTCGGCAACGCCCTAAAAAATGTCCTGACTCAGCAGCTTAGCCAAGCGCTCCAGGCCCTTTTTAACCTGTCGGGAAACGGTAACGGCGCTAATTCCCAGCCGCTCTGCCGTCTCTTTTTGGGTGAAGTCGTAGAAGAAGACAAATTCCAAAATCTGGCGGGTGCGCTCCTCCAGCTTGGCCAAGGCATTTTGCAGGCGAATGCGATCTTCTTCGGCCAGTTGAAAGCTGCGGTAGCGCTGATCGGGAATGGTATCCCCCAAAGCAACGCTGTCTTCTTCAACTTGTACGGGAGCATCTAGGCTGAGCAAAAGGCTGTTTTGTTGGGCCAGCTCCAGCTCTCGCCATTCCTGCTCCGTCAGTTGCAGGGCTTCCCTCACCTCGGCCTCAGAGGGAGAACGGCCCAACTCTTGCCGCAGACGGGCAATCACCTTCTTGGCTTGTCTTTGCAGGGTCGTCCAGCGGCGTGGGATCCGCATGGTGGGGCTTTTGTCCCGCAGGTAGTGTTGAATTTCTCCGCGAATGTAGGGCAGGGCAAAGGAGCTAAAAGCCAGGCCTCGGCTGATGTCAAAGCGTTCGATAGCTTGAATCAAACCCAAACAGCCAACTTGCACCAGGTCGTCGTACCCCTCATTGCATTGGTTGCGCCAGTGGTGGGCCTCTTTGCGCACCAAGCCCAAGTTCATTTCCACCAGCCGGTTGCGCAGGGCTGGATCGCGATTCTGGTGGTACAGCCGCAACAGTTCGGCAGTTCGGGCTTTAACATCCTCACTAGATGCCATAGATCCACATGCGGCTGGGAATCCGGTCTTGGCCAAAGGCAATGGAGGGGGGGCCGCCGGTCGCCTCAGGGAGACGGAGTTCTTGGGAGAGGTCAGGCGAGGGGCCGTTATCATAGACAACCACTTTACCGATTTGCCGAAAATAACTGTAGAACCAGCACTCAAGGAACTCGAAAACCATTCAAAGGTTGAGGATCCCACCCATAACCAACACCCATCCAGTCAAGAGACGCTTTTGCCCAGCCAGACCCTGCGCAAGCAGGTGCTACAGGGCTACAGGGATGGCGTTAGAAGCACAACCGGACACTGTTGAGATTTGCCAAGAGCTGGAACGTTCTTAGTTTGACCAGGTTTCTTGACCCAAGCAACAGCATCTCTACGGAAAATCGGCGGGTTTCATCGGCAAAAGAGCGCAATTTTCCCGTAAGACCCAACGAAATTGCCGGATTTCTGTTGTTGGCGTGCTCTCGTGGTTATTGGTGATTGGGTCAGGTTGGCGGTGAAACAGCCTGTGCATTCCAGCCTCTCCTCTCCTTCTGGGAGGTGAGAACGTCAAGAGGCTGTTCGTGACAGCGGCGGGGGGTTCTTGGGGGGATCCGTGCCGGCAAGGGCTGCCAAAAAGGATGCAAAACTCGGCTCCTCGCGAATGAGGTCGAAATAGGGCTCAGAGGCGAGCAAGGGGCGGTAGCGTTCCGGCTGCAGGCGCAGGGCTTGCTCCAAGGCTTGCAGGGCCTGGGGCACCTGGCCTTCCCAGGCGCAGCAGCAGGCTTTGGCGTAGTGGGCCTCGGCATCGTCGGGATCCATCTGCAGGGCTCGGTCAAAACTCTGGATGGCCAGCCCGTAGAGGTTCAAGTCCATCAGCACCAGGCCGCGCTGCACCCAGATCTGAGAACGCCGGGGATCCTGCTGCAGGGCGCGGTCGTAGCTGTTGAGAGCTTCCATCCAGTTGCCCAGGCGGTGGTGGGCGAGGGCGTGGCCGGCCCAGAGAGAGGCCGACTCCAATCCCAGTTGCAGAGCCCGTTCATAGCTGGCCAGAGCCTCGGCGTAGCGCTCCAGGTGCACCAGGGCCAGCCCGCGACTTTGCCAAACCCGGGGATCGCTGGAATTGATGGCCAGGGCCTTGTCGTAGCTGTTCACCGCCTCCTGCCACCGCTCTAAGGAGGCCAAGGTCAGCCCGTGCAGATGCCAGGCTTCCCCGCTGTCGGGGCGGAAGGTGAGAACCTGCTCGTAGGCGCGTAGCGCTTCTTGGTAGCGGCCCAGTTGCCGCAGCGTGTTGGCCTGGTTAAAGCGGGCCTCGAAAAAATCCGGCCTCAGTTGCAAAGCCCGCTCGTAGCTGGCTAGCGCCTCCTGGTGACGGCCGAGATCGTCCAGCAGAGAGCCGCGGTTGTTCCAGGCTTCGGGAAAATCCGGCTTCAGCTGCAGGGCCCGGTCGTAGCTGGCCAGGGCGGCTTGGGCCTGCCCCATTTGGTCGAGGGTGGTGGCGCGGTTGTACCAGGCAATGGGATCCCGCGGCCGATCTCCCACCGCCTGCTCGAAGGGCTGCAGTTGGGCCGCCTGTTCCGCCGTAAGGGCAGAGAGGTCAATCGCCGTTGCCGGCAAAACAGTTGTCGAGTCTGGGGGAGCAGCTCGCTGCTGTCGCCGCAGCCGCCAGGCCCAGCCTCCCACCAGGAGCAACAGGCCCACTCCCAGCAGCAGCGCGCCCAAGTCGGTCGAGGCAGTTGCCAACGCCATGACTCACTTCCCCTCTGCGCGCCTCTACATCATCACCAAAAACGGCAGGGGATCGCTGGGCCCTGCCGGCGAGATCAGCTCGATGCGCTTTTCGCCGGGGTAGGTGCTGGGATCGATCTCAAAAGTCACAGTCAGCGCCTCGGCAGTGGCCTGCACCGGCTCTTGGGAGCGCCCCAAGGGATCCCCGAAGCTAACCCGGATCCCCTTGCCCGCCGGGCTGATCCGGATCTCCGTCACCTGATCCAGATGGGATCCCTCCAGCGTACAGACAATAACATCGCCCACAAAGGCCTCTAGAGGCCAGCCGCGTCGTACTTGGGGTCTAGGCATGCTTACTCCCTCTCCCGCTAGGGGCTGCTCTAGATCCTCCCCTCGGCTCCTAAGCACCCCAAAGATCGGCGGCAGCTCCAAAACCCTGGGGAGGAACTACCTGATGTTTAGCCCAAAGTTGTTGGCATGACAAATGGGTACCGACCCTGCGAGGGTAGCGCTGGTCCAGCCCTTTTGCGGGAGAGGAGGCTCGGAGGTTGGCAGCGGTGCCGTCCCTCGCAACAGCAAGTCTTGACCAGGGCCAACGCTCACCAGCCGCGGCACCTCCTCCAGGCTATCGGCCACGGCAAACAGCACCCGCCCTCGCGCCTGGGGATCCCAGTCCAGCAGCTCGGCATACCCCAGGGCCGGCGGTGGCTCCCAAACCTGTACCGGTGGGATCCTGTTCGAGTCGGCGGGCAAGGGCCAGATCACCGCCCGATCCCAGCTCAAGTCGGTCTGGAACCAGCCTGCGTACTCCCGCGCCAGCAGGGTGTTGTCCTGCCAGGCCAGAGGCAGGATCATGGCAAAATCCAATGGCTCAACGGGGTCGTACACAGACGCCGCAGCTTGATAGATCACTTGCAAGGCTTGGGTACGAGTGTTCTTGGCAAACAACACACTGGTCAACCGACTGGTCTGAGGCGTGGCAACCAAATCCAGACGAGTGTACACCTGCCACTGGGGATCCGGGGCCGGCAGGGGCCGGCTGCGCAACAGGCCCACCAGCGTACACTGCCGTTGCCGCGCCTGCTCCTGCAAGTCGTATACCCACTCCCACGGGATGGGCAAGGCAGGAGAAGAGATTGCTTCGGGGGCAGCCGACATTATGTCTTTTATGTCCTTCGGCCAGGCGGCGCTCCCCTCCGCCCAGACGATCCAAACCGCCACAAGGGCTCCCCCCAGTTGCCCCAGCCAGTTTTGCCTGAGCCGGCTCCCCATCTGCTCCACCTTCCGTCTTCACTGCGGTTCAAGCCCTGTCTAGGCTAGGTTAGTGCTCCTCCGCCAGCCGTACCTGTACCGACTGGCCATGGGCGGGCAGCCCCTCGGCTTGCGCCAGAGCTTGGATCGCGCCGGCCACCTCCTGCAGGGCTGCCGAGCCGTACTGGATTAGGCTGGAGTGCTTCAGGAAGGTCTCCACTCCCAGCGCTGAGGCGTAGCGGGCCGCCCCCGCTGTGGGCAAGGTGTGGTTGGGGCCGGCCAGGTAGTCTCCCACCGCTTCTGGGGTGTAGTGTCCCAGGAAGATCGCCCCCGCGTGGCGAATGGGATCCAGCAGAGCCCAGGGATCCGCCACCTGCAGCTCCAGGTGTTCCGGCGCAAACTGGTTGGACAAGTTGACCGCTGTGGCCAGATCCGGCACCACCGCGATCAGGCCGTAGTTGGCCACCGCCTTCTCCACCAGCAGACGGTTGGGGTGGGCTTCCATCTGGGTGGTTACAGCCTGCTGCACCTGTTGGGCCAGCTTGGGATCGGGGGTCAGGAGGATCGCGGCTGCTAAGGGATCGTGCTCCGCTTGGGCCAGCAGATCGGCAGCCACGTAGAGGGGATTGGCGCTCTCGTCGGCGATGATCAACACCTCGGAAGGCCCCGCCAGCGAGTCGATCCCCACCGTGCCGTAGACCAGCTTCTTGGCCAGCGTCACATAGATGTTGCCGGGGCCGGTGATCACGTCCACCTTGGGGATGGTCTCGGTGCCATAGGCCAAGGCCCCAATAGCCTGGGCCCCGCCGACGCGATAGATGGTGTGGATGCCCACTTCTTGGGCGGCCACCAAAATAGCTGGGCTGATCCCCTTGCCCCCCAGCCCGTCGGATCCCGGCGGGGTCACCATGACAATCTCGGGCACCCCCGCCACCTTGGCCGGAATGGCGTTCATCAACACCGTGCTGGGATAGGCGGCCCGCCCTCCTGGAATGTAGAGGCCAGCGCGATCCACCGGGCGGTACTGCTTGCCCAAGACGATCTCGGGGCCGGGAAAGCTCACCCAACTGCTGGGCACCCGCTGCCGGTGAAAGGCTTCGATGCGCTGTTTGGCCAAGCGCAGGGCCGATAGCAGTTGCGGAGATACCGCCTGGTAGGCTGCCTCCAGCTCAGCCCCCGACACCTTTAGCTCGGCTACGCTCAGCTCCACCTGGTCGAACTCCGCCGTGTAGGCCAGGAGAGCGCGATCCCCCTGGCGGCGTACCGCTTGTAGGATCTCCCGCACGGTTGCCTCGCGGTGCAAGTTCTGGTCAGCCTGAGTGCGCTCCGAGATCCGTCTAAGCTCGGCTTCAGCCTCAGCTAGCTGGGTGACGATTCTCAGCATGGCAACTCCTTCGCTTAGCGTGCCGTAAGCAGATGGTAGCGAGGGATCCGGTGGCATCGCGGTAGCAAAGCAGATCCTCGCTGCACCGGTTCGCAGTGACCAGAGGAGCTACCCTCGGTCAGGGATCCCGTCTGCACCTAGCGTGATCCACGGTGGCTATGGTCATAGCTTAGCCTGGATTTTCCGCGGCCAAGAGCCGCCCAGCCTTTGCGGGGCGGGGGTGTTGTGGCCTTAGGGAGCATGTCAAAAGCGCAATTCCGCCGATTTGATTAAATTGCGAAAATCGTGGATCACCTCTTCGCAGCGGCGGAAAAAAGCTAGCACCCAGTCCCGCAGCACCTTTTGTTGAGATTCGTCCAGCTCCTTGAGGGTGCCCTTGTAGTGGATTTGTCCGCTGCGCTCGATCTCGAACTGATGGAGCCACTCGGCTGAGGATCCCTGGCGTTCCACCACTTCCTGCCGCGTCGCCTTCCAATAGTTGACGATCACCGCCTTGCCCAAATAGCCGCTTGTGATCTGGCAAAGACGATTGAGAGATTGCACGAAGACATCCATCTCCATGCGGCTGCCTGTCGCTGCCGGCTGGGTCGCCTCCTCCCTTGGTGTGGGCTTGCCTTCTGCTAGGGTGGAGCTGGGTTGGGTAAGGTTCCGACCCGTCTCCGCCTGGCTGGTCAACAGGCGCAAGGTGGCCAGGCCCTTCGGCGTATCCCGTTGCAGCTCGGCTCGCAGGCGGTTCACGGCCAAGGTGTAAACCGGCATCACCAGCTCGTCATTCACCGCCACCAGCAGCGCCCATTCCGGCCCAAGGGGGTAAACGAAAACCCGCTGCTTGGCAAACTGAAAGTCAAAATAGTCAAGTCCTGGGGGCATGGTCTGCAAAACTTGAAACAGCCCTTCGGTAAGGGCTTGCTGCTGTCGGCTATCCAAATCCTGAAAAGAGCGGTAGAAGAAAGGGCGACCTGCCCGACTCAAGAGCGCCACCCCCATCACCCCACGGATGGACAAAAAACTGTCGAGCGTTTCCTTCTCCATGCCCACTCAACTTGGATAACAGTCTTACTCTTATCCTGACTTAGATTGCCCGAGGGTGGGCGAGCACAACCAACCGAGAGCTGGATGCTCGATGTTTGGGATTGATGTTTGGGATTTAGGAAATGCACCGGGACAAAAACGCCTCGATCCGTCCCACTGCCTCCTCCAGACGGGATCCCTCGACCACCAAAGCAAAGCGGACATAGCCTTCCCCACTGGGGCCAAAGCCAGAGCCTGGAGACAGGGCAACGCCGGTGGCCCGCACCAAGTCTAGACAAAACTGGGCCGAGGAACCGCGGTACGACTCCGGCAAAGGCGCCCACAGGTACATGGTGGCCTCCGGCAAAGGCACAGGCCAACCGATGCGGTGTAGAGCCGCCACAGCTATATCCCGTCGCTCGCGGTACACTTGCCGCCAGTGATCCAAAAAGCTGTCGGGAGCTGCCAAGGCCGCCGCCGCCCCCCGCAGGATGCCCTGGTAGGGGTGGAAGTCGATGGTGGACTTCACCAGGCGCAAAGCTCGGATCAGCTCGCGGCTGCCGATGGCATAGGCCACCCGGAACCCCCCCATGTGGTAAGACTTGGAGAGGGAAAAGAACTCGATGGTGCGGGTCTTGCCGGGATCCGCCAGCAGCGCCGAGGGAGCCACCTGGCCGTCGAAACGCCAGTCCACATAGGGAAAGTCATGGGCCAGGAAGATATCGTGCTGCTGACAAAATTGCAGCGTCTCCTGCCAAAACTCTGGGGTGACGGTGGCGGTGGTGGGGTTGTGGGGATAGCTCAGCACCAACAGCCGCGCCCGACAGCAGATCTCCGCCGGGATCTCATCCCACTGGGGCAGGAAGCGGTTTTCCGCCCGCAGGGGCAGATAGTAGGGGATCCCGCCCGCCAGATGGATCCCGCCCCCATGGGAGGGGTAGCCCGGGTCGGTGATCAAAGCAACATCCCCGGGATTGAGCAGGGCCAGCGGTAGGAGAGCCGTTCCCTGCTGGGATCCGATCAGCGGCAGCACCTCAGTTTCTGGGTCGATCTCCAGGCCGAACTTCCTGAGATACCATTGGGCGCAGGCGGCGCGAAACTCGGCCGTATCGTGGAACAGGGTGTAGCCATAGGTGGAGGGATCTGCCAGGGCCCTCTGAATGGCTGCCAGCGCTTCCGGGGGCGGGGGCAGGTCTGAGGAGCCCAAAGAAAGGTCGATGACATCCAAGCCCGACCGGCGCGCCTCCCACTTGGCCTGGTCTAGCTGGTCAAAGACATTGGAGTGCAGCGGCTCCAGTCGTTGGGCGAAGGCAGCGAGCATGCGACAAGTCCAGGTTGGCTATTCCTGAATCCCCTTAGGGATTGCTGCCGGCATTAGAAGAGCTGGGGGCAGAGGGCCGTGTGGCCGCTGCCGGGCCACGGTCGAAGATCTCGATGTTCCACTGGCCGCGACCGTTGCTCTCAAAGGCGATAAAGCGGCCATCGCCGCTGATGGTGGGGTTGCGCACATCTCCCGGTACCCGGCTGCTGATATTCTCAACGCGGCGGGTTTGGCGGTCGTAGAGAAAAATCTCCGATTTGCCCAGCGCATTGGACACGTAAACGATGTAGCGGCCGTCGGCGCTAATGTCGGGCGAGGTGGCGGCCACGTCGCTGGAATTCAGGCCGGGCAAGTCCACCAGCCGCTGTTCCACCGTGTCGTAGAGAAAAATATCCTGGCTGCCGCCGCGGGCGGAGGAAAACACCAGGTAGCGACCATCCCCGCTGAAGGAAGGCTCCCCATCGGGGAAGATACTGTTGAGGCCGCTGCCGGCCAGCGTGGGGCGCGGCGTGCGAAACCCTGCCGGGCCACAACCGAGCAACAGGAGGCTCAAGCCGGCCCAACACCACCTGCTTGCCCAGCGGGTTGGGCTGCGTGGAATCTGGCCATCGGTCAGCATCGCATTGCCCCTCCAATTCTTCTCCATCATACTCAGTTGGCAACTCGGCTCGGCTAGAGTTCTACCTCGACGCCCTTCCAGAAGGCCACGTAGCCGCGGATGTTGGCTGCAGCCGGCTTGGGATCCGGGTAGTACCAGGCGGCGTCTTTGTTCTCCTGGCCGTTGACCACCAGGGTGTAGTAGCTGGCTTGTCCTTTCCAGGGGCAGGTGGTGTGGGTGGAGCTGGGCTGGAAGTATTCCCAGCGCAGGGATTCCGGCGGAAAATAGATGTTGCCTTCCACGGTTTCGTAGCGGTCGGTCTCCGCCACAACCACCCCGTTCCAGATGGCCCTCGGCATGAAAAACCTCCTGTCGCAAACTCCCAGTTCTCAACGTTATTTTTAAAGTTGCAGATCCCGGCAAGGCCAACTGCCTTTCTTTGAGATTAGCGTTTCTGCTTATCGTCATCGTTGTCGTTGAGGGTTGACACCCGCCCCTGCCGGGCTGTTCTCCACTGCTATTGAGCGTCACTGCCATGGCTCGCCGCAACACCCTAGAAGATGACCTCAACTACCAGCAAGCCAAGCGCAGCCTGCGCCAGTGGGTGGCTCAACTGGATCTAAGCCCCCAGGAGATGGCGGGTTTGGAAGGGGAGCTGGAGAGCCTGCAGACGCTGCTGGACAAGCTGGAAACCGAGGTGATCCACATCGCTGCCTTTGGCCTGGTGGGGCGGGGCAAATCTTCTCTGCTCAATGCTTTGCTGGGGGAGCCGATCTTCCAGACGGGGCCCACCCACGGCATTACCCGCACCCAGCAAGCGGCAGCTTGGAACATCAGTTGGGAAACCCGCCCCCAATCCCCCTTCTCTGCAGCAGCCCTGCAGGGATCCCGTCTGCCCCCTGCCTCGGTGCAGTCGGTTCAGGTTAGTCACTGGCAGGGATCCCGTCTGGAGCTGATCGACACGCCCGGCCTGGATGAAGTGGACGGCGAGGAGCGGGCACGGCTGGCCCAGGAGGTGGCGCAGCGGGCCGATCTGATCCTCTTTGTGGTCTGCGGGGATCTGACGCGGGTGGAGTTTGAGGCCCTGGCGGCCCTGCGGGAGGCGGGCAAGCCCATGCTGCTGGTGTTCAACAAGATCGACCAGTACCCGGAGGCGGATCGCCAGGCCATCTACGACAAGATCCGCAACGAACGGGTGCGGCAGCTCCTTTCCCCCGACGAGATCGTCATGGTGGCGGCCTCCCCTCGCGTACCCCGCCTGGTGCAAAGGCCGGATGGGAGCTTTGCTGCCCAGATGGAAGTGGGATCCCCGCAGGTGGATGAGCTGCGCCTGAAAATCCTGGAAGTCCTGCATCGGGAGGGGCGTTCGCTGCTGGCCTTGAATGCCCTCCTGTTTGCCGATCGGGTTAACCAGCAGGTGATCGAGCGCAAGCTGCAAACCCGTGCCCAGCAAGCCCAAGACCTCATCGCCTCAGCCGCCCGCACCAAAGCGCTGGCGGTTGCCCTCAACCCCATCACCCTGCTCGATACCTTGGGAGGGCTGGCCATCGATGTCACCCTGATCCTGCGCCTGGCCCGCCTGTACGGCTGGCCCATGAGCACTGCAGGAGCCACACAACTGCTGCAGAAGATCATCCTCAGCATGCTCAGCCTGGGCGCCGGCGAGTGGGTGGCGCTGTTGGGCCTGGGATCCCTGAAAACCTTGCTGGGAGGATTCTCTCTGGGGGCCTACGGTTCCGTGGCCCTGACGCAGGCGGTGTTGGCCGGGTTTTCCTGCTATGCCATCGGCGAGTCCGCCCGCCACTACCTGGCCCAGGGAGCCAGTTGGGGGCCAGAGGGCCCCAAAGCCGCCATAGCCCAGATTTTGGCCGATTTGGACGAAGCCTCGATCACCGCCCGCCTGCGGGAGGAAATCCGCCACAAAATCGGATTTGCTTTCCCCTGAACCTCTACAATCGCCTCTACAATCCCTCTACAATCAGAGAGCCGAGCCGCATCGTTCGCATGACCTACTGCCTTGGCATCATCACCCGCTTTGGCTTGGTGATGGCGGCAGATTCCCGCACCCACGCCGGGGTGGACTACGTCTCCACCTACCAAAAGCTGTTCGATTTTTCCGTGCCCGAAGAGCGGGTGATCTTGATCTGCACCTCCGGCAACCTGTCCATCACCCAGGGCGTTTTGACCGAAGTGCAGCGGGATCTGCGCCAACCGGAAAGTTCCAATCTCCACACCTTCCCCCATCTCTACGACGTGGCCCGCTACCTGGGATCCAAAATTCGGTACATCCAGGAGCAAGACCGACCCTGGCTGGAAAAGGACGGTATCGACGCCCAGTGCAGCCTGTTGCTGGGGGGACAGATCCGAGGCGAAGAGCCGGCCCTCTTTTTGATCTACAGCCAGGGCAACTGCATCCAGGCCACCCCGGAAACCCCTTTTTTGCAGATGGGGGAAACCAAATACGGCAAACCCATCCTGGATCGCATCCTCTCCTACGAAACCTCGCTAGCAGATGCGGCCAAATGCGCTCTCCTCTCCATTGACTCCACCATGAAATCCAACATCTCCGTCGGCCCCCCCATCGATTTGGTGATGGTGCAAGCGGATCAGTTCAAGGTCACCCACCGTCTGCGCCTGCGCACCAGGGATCCCTACCTGGCCAAGATGCGCAAACTGTGGGAGAGCGCCCTCAAACAAGCCTTCGACCAAATGCCGCCCATCGAGTGGAACCACTCAGACCCAGCGGATGCCGATCAAGAAGAGCTGATCGACTGAGGGGGGGAGATTGGTAGGATAAGGTATCCCTGCTCAGCCCTTGGTATGTCAGCCCACACCTTTCAGGACTTGATCTTTCGCCTGCAGCAGTTTTGGGGGGAGCAAGGCTGCCTCATCCTGCAACCCTACGACCTGGAAAAAGGCGCCGGCACCATGAGCCCCCACACGTTTTTGCGCGCCTTAGGGCCGGATCCCTGGCGAGTGGCCTATGTCGAACCCTGTCGCCGCCCCACCGATGGACGCTACGGTCAAAACCCCAATCGCCTGCAGCACTATTTTCAATACCAAGTGTTGATCAAGCCCTCCCCCGATGACATTCAAGATGTGTACCTAAATAGCCTGCAAGCTTTGGGCGTGAACCCGGCAGAACACGATGTTCGCTTTGTGGAAGATGACTGGGAATCTCCCACCTTGGGGGCTTGGGGTGTGGGCTGGGAAGTGTGGCTAGATGGCATGGAAATAACCCAATTCACCTACTTCCAGCAAGTGGGCGGGCTGGATTGTCGCCCCGTTTCTGTGGAGATTACCTACGGCCTAGAGCGCCTGGCCATGTACCTACAGGGGGTGGACTCGGTTTTCGACCTCTGCTGGGGTGAGCACCCTTCCCTAGGCCGGATTACCTATGGGCAAATCTATTTCCAAAACGAGGTGGAGCAGTCCTACTACAACTTCGAGTATTCGGATCCCGAGATGCTGCTGGAGCTGTTCCGCCTCTACGAAGCTGAAGCCAAGCGCCTGATCGAAACCACACAGCAGAAGCTGCAAAAACAGGTGCTTCCCGATCGGCTGGCGGTGTCGCTGCTCCTGCCCGCCTACGACTATGTGCTCAAGTGCTCCCACACCTTCAACCTGCTCGATGCCCGCGGCGTCATTGCCGTAGCCGAGCGCACCCTCTACATTGGGCGCATCCGCAACCTGGCCCGACAATTGGCAGAGCTGTACGTTAGCCAAGCCGACCGCCCTGGATCCAGCTATGCCCTGCGGCAGCCGGAACCCACCCTGATCTCCAAAGGCGCCTGGGCTAATGGCTAGGGAAAAAGATCCCTGTTTTCGCTATGATGGGTGATTGGTATCAGCAGGCGCTGGCCTGCCGTGGCCACCCTTACCTTAGGATAATCGACACTCTCGTTTTCACCCTCTTTTCCTGACCAGTCCACCTTTATTCCGAGAAAAATCTTTATGTTTCGCCATCCCGTCACGCGGGTTTCCATCTTTATCGATGGGAACAATATGTTTTATGCTCAACAAAAAAATGGCTGGTTTTTCGACCCGCGCCGAGTCTTGGATTATTTTGTCAGGTCACAGCCCAACGTCGAGCTAGTCAACGCATTTTGGTACACCGGCATCAAGGATCCCAACGATCAAAGGGCCTTTCGAGATGCTCTGATCAGCTTGGGTTTTACGGTGCGCACCAAGATCCTTAAAGAGTATCGAGACGAAGACTCTGGCCGCTACTCCCAGAAGGCCAACCTGGATATCGAGATCGTCATCGATATGTTCAACACGGTTGGGCAATACGACAGGATCATCTTGTTTAGCGGCGATGGCGATTTTGAGCGGGCCGTTGAGCTGTTGCGCTCCAAAAACACTTTGATTACAGTCGTCTCCACTGAAGGAATGATCGCCCGCGAGCTGCGCAATGCCACCGATCGCTACATCGACCTCAACGACATTCGCCCCTACATCGAGAAGCTGGATAAGTAGGGCTGATCCCTCTACTCTCGAGCTGGCCCCACAGCTCCCCGGCGGAGTTGTCACAACCCACCTGAGGTCCTTCGGGTTTCTCCGCCTTGAGAGAAAGTCTGCTTGGTAAAATTGCTGCCACGCAAGCGACCCATCTGTTACACCGGCCATCGTCGGCGTTGCCGGGAAAAGCTGTCCCAGCCACTTTAACTTCTGGGCAACCTTGGCCCAGGCAGAGGGCCAAAGAGGCTAGCATTGTAAAAAATCTTTGCCCCAACCAGGTTTTTATGACCGACGTTCCCGTCTCCCGCATTCGCAACTTTTCCATCATCGCCCACATCGACCACGGTAAATCCACCCTGGCCGACCGGCTGCTGGAGGCGACCGGCACCGTTTCAGCCCGCGAGATGAAGCCGCAACTGTTGGACAACATGGAACTGGAACGGGAGCGGGGCATCACCATCAAGCTGCAGGCGGCCCGCATGAACTACCGCGCCCAAGACGGCCAAGACTATGTCCTCAACCTCATCGATACGCCGGGGCATGTGGACTTTACCTACGAAGTCTCCCGCTCCCTGGCCGCCTGCGAAGGGGCGCTGCTGGTGGTGGATGCCTCTCAAGGTGTGGAGGCGCAGACCCTGGCCAACGTCTATCTGGCCCTGGAGAACAACCTGGAGATCATCCCGGTCATTAACAAAATCGACCTGCCGGGGGCGGAGCCGGAGCGGGTGATCGCCGAGATCGAGCAGGTCATCGGCCTCGATTGCAGCGGAGCGATCTTGGCCTCTGCCAAAATGGGCATCGGCATCCCAGAGATCCTAGAGGCCATTGTGCAGCGGGTGCCCCCGCCGCGGGATACAGTGGCGGATCCCTTGCGGGCCCTAATTTTCGATAGCTACTACGACTCCTACCGCGGCGTGATTGTCTATGTGCGCATCATGGATGGGGAGGTGAAGACGGGAGATAAGATCTGCTTCATGGCCTCCGGTCGGGAATACGAAATTACCGAGCTGGGGGTGATGCGCCCTCATCAAGAGTCCGTTGCGTCTCTCCATGCTGGGGAAGTGGGCTACATTGCCGCCGCCATTAAAAGTGTCGAGCACGCCCGTGTCGGGGATACCATCACACTTGTCCATCGCAAGGCCTCTGAGCCTCTGCCCGGCTACAAAGAAGCCAAGCCGATGGTCTTCTGCGGCCTCTTCCCCAGCAACTCCGATCAATACGCCGAACTCAAAGAAGCTCTGGAAAAACTGAAGCTCAACGATGCCGCCCTCTACTTTGAGCCGGAAGTTTCCCCTGCGATGGGCTTTGGCTTCCGCTGTGGTTTCTTGGGCCTGCTGCACATGGAGGTGGTGCAGGAACGCCTGGAGCGGGAATACAACCTGGATTTGGTGATCACCGCTCCGACGGTGGTGTATCAGGTTACCCTCAACGATGGCTCTGTGATTCGGGTAGACAATCCCAGCAAGCTGCCTCCCCCCAACGAGCGCACCAGCATTGAGGAGCCGATTGTGAGGGTAGAGGTGATTCTTCCTGAGGAATTTGTCGGTACCGTGATGGAGCTGTGCGAGACCAAACGCGGCACCTTTAAGGACATGAAATACCTGGCGCAGGGTCGAACTACGCTCGTGTATGAGCTACCGCTGGCAGAAGTGGTCACCGACTTTTTCGATCAACTGAAATCTCGCACCCGCGGCTACGCCAGTATGGATTACCAAATGGTGGGTTACCGCGCCGACGACCTGGTGCGCTTGGACATCCTCATCAACGGCGACGTGGTGGATTCTCTGTCCACCATTGTGCATCGGGACAAAGCCTTTTATGTGGGCCGGTCTTTGGTAGCCAAGCTGCGCGAGCTGATCCCACGCCACCAGTTTGAGGTGCCCATTCAAGCAGCAATTGGCTCTCGGGTGATAGCCCGCGAAACTATTCCTGCCCTGCGCAAAAATGTCCTGGCCAAGTGCTATGGGGGGGATGTGACCCGCAAGCGCAAGCTGTTGGAAAAACAAAAGGAGGGGAAAAAGCGCATGAAGGCGGTGGGAACCGTCGAGGTGCCCCAAGAGGCGTTTATGGCGGTGCTGAAGTTGCAAAATGACTAGCCCGGTCTTACGGCGGGAAGAGGTGTTGGCCTGGCTCCAGGAGCAGGTGCCCCCCCCTCGCCTTCGCCACATCTTGGGGGTAGAGGCGATGGCCCGGCAACTGGCAGCTCACTATGGGCTGGATGAGCAAAAAGCTGCTTGGGCAGGGCTGATGCACGACTTGGCCAAGTCCTTCCCCCCGGAGCAACTGCTGCAGAGCGTCGCTCAGGAGCGGGAGTTGGACGAGATCGAGCGGGCCGAGCCCCACCTTCTCCATGCCGAGGTGGGATCCCTGCTGGCACGGGAGCGATTTCAGGTGCAGGATGCGGAGATCTTGGCAGCCATCGCCAACCACACCCTGGGACGGCCCGGCATGGATCCGCTCAGTTGTGTGGTTTTTGTAGCCGATGCTCTGGAACCCAACCGCGGCAACAGTCCGGAGCTAGAACATCTGCGACGACTAGCTTTTGTAGATTTATCTAAAGCTGTGGTGGGGGTTTGCGATCTCAGCCTGAGATTTCTGCTAAACCGGTATCAGGTGATCCATCCACGCACACTCATGACTCGGAATCATTTTCTGCTGCATCCTTTGGGTAAAAAAGGTTCGGAGGAGATTGTGTCTCCAGTCAATTCAGTCGTTTCAGGAGGGTTTTAGTTGCTACAGTCCATGCCTGTCCGTGCCAGGGATCCCATCTATCGCATGGCGTTGAGCGCAGCTCGCGCAGCAGAAGAAAAAAAAGGCGGCGACATTGTCCTGCTGGATGTATCCCAAATTTCCACGTTGGCGGATTACTTCCTTTTGATCAGTGGCTACTCGCTTACGCAAGTACGGGCCATTGCCCGAGCAATCGAGGAAAAGGTTTGGGAGGAGTGGCAACAGAGTCCGCGCCGCATCGAAGGTCAAGAGTCAGGCTCTTGGATACTGATCGACTATGCCGATCTCATCGTCCATGTGTTCATGCAGGAGGAAAGAGACTATTACGACCTGGAATCTTTCTGGATCCAGGCTCAGCGAGTCGATTTGCCAATAGCAGGCTAGACATAGTTTTAGATCCTTAGATCTTGGCAGCTTTTCAGAGCTTGTAGCCAGGCGAAGAGTTGCTCCGCTTAGCTCTTCAAGTGGGTGTCTTTGCCAAACGAAAGTGTTAGCCGATCGTCAAGAAATGTGTAAACTTCTTAATAGTCCCATAACTTCCTACATAGTTACGTGTTAGCGTATTGGAGGAGGAGTAGCTGGGTAAGATCTTCTTCTCTCTTGCGGTTGAGTTTCTATAGTCTTTGTTAAATGGCCTACCCTGTCCTTCTCAAAAAGCCGATAATTTTTCGTTGGTACCGGATACCAGCGAAGAGATTTTCCGGCTGCTGATTGTTGGCTGCTTTCAGCGGCAGAGGGGAGGGCAAACGGGGCAAATAGAGGGGGCTAAGGATTGGCCACAGGGGAGATCTTAGCAGACAAATCCACAACCTCTTCCCGCTGGTGGACTGGATCTGCCGCCGGCTCAGCTATCCGGCCTGTAGGCAAGAGTCCGAGGCAAAGAGCGGCGAAGGAGGAAAGGAGAAAGTTACACTTTTTGTTTAATGCCTGTTTTAAGAGCGACGGGGATTTTTAGGAGGGACAAATGGAAAAGATGTTGGTTAATATCGTTGAGTACCTGGCTTTGGGAGAACTGGAAAATGTCCTCTGTACTGAGCACCCCCATCAGCAGGTTTTCCACGATGCCAGGGAGCGGGAAGCGCTGATGCAGCAGATCTTAAACCGGGTTCCTGCTGTTTATATGTGGCTGGCTGCCGATGAGTGTCCCAGCCGCGATCAGCTCAACCCTTCTGAGCTGGAATTGCTCCGCTCGGTAGTGCGGGAGGTGGTCAATCAAAAGCTGCAACAAGCTTCTTTTGGCGTTGATCCCTATGCGGGATCCATGTCGGAAGCCTTCTACGGGTAGAGGGAAGATGGGCTTAGGCTAGACTGCAAGAACGCTACCTTGCCCTGGTATGTTGCCCGTTTACTATTCTGAGACTTTTCTCCGCCACGACGCCGGGCCGTTTCACCCCGAGCGTCCGGCTCGCCTGCAGGCCATTGTCAAGGCGCTGCGCGGTGCCTCTTTCGCCGAGCATCTGGAATGGCGGGATCCCCCCTTGGCCGATCTTGCACAACTGGAGCGGGTACACCCGCGCTGGCACATTCAACGGGTGGCCGAGTTGGCTGCGGCAGGAGGGGGTCGCCTCGATGCCGATACCGCCGTTTCCCCAGCGAGCTTTGAGGCGGCGCGGCAGGCAGTTGGAGCCTGGATTGCTGCTTCGGCCTCGGCTTTGGCCGCGGCTCAGCCTGCTTTGGTGCTGTGTCGCCCGCCGGGGCATCACGCGGAGCCGGAACGGGCAATGGGGTTTTGTCTCTTCAGTAACGCCGCCATTGCCGCCCTCTGGGCCCTGGATCAGCCGGGGGTGAGGCGGGTAGCCATTTTCGATTGGGATGTGCACCACGGCAACGGCACGCAGGCGGTGGTGGAGCGTCACCCCCAACTGGCCTATGCCTCTATCCATCAGTTTCCCCTCTACCCTGGCACGGGCTTGGCCGAGGAAACCGGGATCCACGGCAACCTCTGCAACGTGCCTCTGCCTGCCAGGTCAGACTGGTCGGTCTACAAAAAAGCTCTCGATGAGAAGGTCTTGCCGTTTTTGCGGGCCTTCCAACCGGATTTGCTGCTGGTGAGCGCCGGCTTTGACTGTGCCAAAGGGGATCCCTTGGCCAGTATGCTGCTGGAGCCGGAAGACTTTGGCCGCATGGCCCACCTCTGCCTGGAGGAGGTGACCCGCAAGACCGTCTTCGGGTTAGAAGGGGGCTATGACCTGGAGAATCTGGCCCGCGGCTGGCTGAGCCTGGCCCAAGCTTGCCTGGAGAGCTAGCCCTTCCACTTCACCTTGGGCAGGATCTGCCGCACATCCACGCGGTCTTTGTACTTGAGGGCGAAGTTGAGCAGCGAGTCCAAAAGCGAGTCAGATAGGTAGTGGGGTTGTAGGCCCAGGTCTAGGAGCTTGGTATTTTTGGCGTTGTAGTAGTGCTCCTCCAGCTCGACACGGGGGTTTTCCAAGTAGTTGATTTCCACCTTCAGGCCCATGGCGGCTCCGGCCTTTTGCACCATCAGCGCCAGTTGCTCCACGCTAAATTGCTCGGTGAACTGGTTCATCACCCGGAACTGACCTGGCTCAGGAGGATTGGCGATGGCCAGCTCCACACAGCGCACCGTATCGCGGATATCCAGGAAGCCACGGGTTTGGCCCCCCTTGCCGTACACCGTCAGGGGGTGGCCCACTGCGGCTTGAACGCAAAAGCGGTTCAGGGCCGTGCCGAACACGCCATCGTAGTCGAGGCGGTTGATCAGCACCTCATCCATGCCGGTTTCTTCTGTTAACACGCCGTACACCACCCCTTGATTGAGGTCGGTAGCCCGCAGGCCCCAGACGCGGCAGGCGAAGTGGATGTTGTGGCTGTCGTGCACCTTGGAGAGGTGATACATGGAACCCGGCTGTTTGGGATAGGGCAGGGTATCCTTGCGGCCGTTGTGCTCGATGGTGATGTACCCCTCCTCGATGTCGATGTTGGGGGTGCCATACTCGCCCATGGTGCCCAGCTTCACCAGGTGGCAGTCGGGAAACTCCTCCTTGATGGCGTAGAGGATGTTCAGGGTGCCCACCACGTTGTTGACCTGGGTCATCACCGCATGTTCGCGGCTAATCATCGAGTAGGGAGCAGAGCGCTGCTCGCCAAAGTGGACGATGGCCTCCGGCTCAAAGCGACGCATGCAAGAAATGAGGGCCTCGTAGTTGGTGACGTCGCAAACGAAAATGGGAATATCCTTGCCGGTCAGCCCCTTCCAGCGATCCACCCGCTGCTCGAGCTGGGCAATGGGCGTCAGGGTAGAAACCCCTAGCTGCAGATCCCAGAGGCGGCGCACGTAGGAATCGAGAATGGCCACCTCATAGCCCCTGTTGGACAGGTGTAGGGCCGTTGCCCAGCCGCAGTATCCGTCACCACCAATAACCAGGACTTTCATCGGGGAAGCAAAATTCGGCTGCTCACGAATCTACCAAGTTATGGCACCGAAGACAAATACCCTGGGATCCCACTTTTAATCGCGGATTGGGCCGCCAGATTACTCGACCTGAGGAGGGTTGGCCAGGGTGTAGACGGTGGTCTCAGCAGCAATGGCACGGCGCAGGTGGGCGGGAACCTGGTAGAGTCCCAGGAGGGTGATGCCATCGATGAAGCGCAGCGCTCCGCGGTCGGGATCCAGGTGTTGGGCCAGGATCTGGTCGACCTGTTCGGGCTCCGGCCTGGAAGAGATGGGATCCTGGGCTGCCAGGGCAAACCCCAGCGGCCCGCCGTAGGTGGGGGCGTAGATAGCGTAGGGCTGCACAGCAGCAAACACCGTTTTCAAGGTGTGAACGATGCGAGTGTGCTGCCACAACTCCACTGGACCCGTCGGCCCAGCTTGGATGACAAAAGCCCCAGCGGTCTGCAACTTGGAGCGAACCTGGCGGAAAAACTCCTGGGTAAAGAGGCGGTAGGCCGGGCCGGCCTCAACGGGATCCGACAGATCGGAAAGGATCGCGTCCCAGATCGGCTCCGTCTGGCCAAGAAAGTCCAAGGCGTCGGCGATCACCACCTCTGCCCGCGGATCCGCAAAGGATCCTTGGTGCATTTCCGGCAGATGCTCTCGACAGGCTTCCACCACCTCCCCGTCGATATCCACCATCACCACTTGCTCCACCGAGCGCCAGCGCAGCACCTCCCGCAGCGTCGCCCCTTCCGCACCACCCAATATCAACACTCGCCGCGGGATCCCACCCGCCTGGACGACCTGCACCAGGGCCGGATGAACCAGAGCCTCGTGGTACAGGAATTCGTCCGCCGTGGTGGACTGCCAGTGGCCATCCAGCATCAGGCCCTTGCCATAGGCTCCCGTCTCGGCGATCAGCATCTCCTGAAAACGGGTTTTTCGGTAGGCCAGAATGCGCGTGATGGCACGGGCAGTGTAGTCCCAGGGGGTGAAGTACTCCTGCGCCCAGAAGAAGCTCTTTGGGGTGTTCATAGGACACCTGACAAAAAGTGGCGGGATCTCAGCGCCTTCGTCCGGCCGTTTCACAGCTTAGCGCTTCGGGAAAATCCGCCATCTCTTCAATGGGTGCCGCATCCGTGGTTCGGCGAGGTAGCTTGCGCAGCGAATACCGCCGCGCTTGAAACACCTGGATCAAGTATTCACAGGCTGCTTCGGGCCGCGTGTGGCGACCACAGGTGAACACATCCACTGCTGCATAGCCCGCTTCGGGCCAAGTGTGAATGGAGATATGGGATTCTCCCAAAAGGGCCAGAGCCGTGATCCCCTGTGGCTCAAACGGATGGCAAAGCTCGCCCAAGAGGGTGGAGTTGGAGCGTCTTGCTGCCTCCCGCAAGGCCTGTTGCACCAGGGAAACATCATCCAGAAGTTTGGCCGGGCAGTCGTAAAGCTCTAGGATGCAGTGGATCCCGATCAGAGCCAGAGACCTATCCCCTAATTGGCCAGATAGTGTGTGCAGCATACTATCCCCTAATTGGCCAGATAGACTACCGAAGCCGTGCGAACAAAAAGCACAGCTTTACCATCTTCTCATAGATGCAGCGGGATTACACCCCGCAACGGCTTTTTTCTTAACTGAGAATTAACCTTGACGTTGTCCGCAGCCCTGCCGGCTTGCTCCCACGCAGGGGGAGAGCGGCGATTCTTTCACAACTTGCAGTAGCTGCTGGCAGGCAACCCCCACTTGCTGTGCCACACCATCCTTTGCTGCTCTGCCCGATTTGCCTATCCAGTTGGCCAAGCCCGATATCTGCCCACCCCGCTGGCGGCATCTCGAACGTGGTGCAAGGGGAATTGCTCAGCAGTTCGGCTTCCTACCCAACGACCGGCTGACAGCGCCAAGGAGCGGGGATCCCTGGAAGAGTCCCCCTCTCAAAGCTCCCAGAGCGGTTAGTCTAGACTGTGGACAGTGACGTTCCTCTCAATCCGAGCAGAGGCTGTCGATGGACACCGCCGAGGCCCTCCAAGTTCTCAACCTGCCGCCGGATGCCAGCGAACGGGAGATCCGGAGGAAGTGGTTTCGAGAATATCAAACCCTCAGTGCCGCCCTCTTGGAGCTGGAGGACGAACGGCAAAGGCCCTTGCTGGAGGCGCAACTGGCACGGCTCAACGAGGCGCGGGATGTGTTGCTCGGCGGCGGATCCCAGGCTGAGAAGGAGTTGGCTTGGGCTAGCCCGGAAGACTTGCCTTCCCAGGTCATCGTGCTGCTTTACCAAGCCAATGGCCAAGAGGGGATCTGCACACGCCAGATCGGGGGGCAGGACATTGTCATTGCGTTTGAGAGCGCCTTTGGGGCGAAAAAATATGCCCAGAGGCTGGCCCAGCAGGGGCTGCCCAAGCCGCTGGCCGAGCGCTTTGATACTCAGGAGATCGTCGATTTTTGTCGCGAAGGGGGCTATGGGTTGATGGTGGTTCCAGCCAGCGAGGTGCTGGAGCCGCTGGAGGAGAGTACGGAAGCCGCGCGGAATTGGCAGGGCAAATCCTAACGGCCTGGACTTCAACCCAGATTGCGTTGCGAGGGTCTTCGATGATCACTGCCGAACCAATCTCTCTAGAGGAGTTTCGCCAGATCATGGATGCGGATCTGGAGGCTTGCTGTGAAGCATTTGGCCTGAGGGAAGGGTACCTGCGTCTGCAACAACAACAACTGCGCTTCTGGGTTATGCTGGCCCTCTGCCTGTTGGTGGTTGCCCTGGTGATCTTTTTGGGGATGCGGGATCCCGGCTATTGGCTACTGTATACAGTGGCCGTCGTGTTGCTGGCGGTGGTTTTGCTGGGGCTCCTCTGGGCCAGCTTGGAGCTGCAGCAGAGCCTGCGCCGCATTCGCCAGCGCTGGCAGGAGGCCCACCTCCTAAATAGCCCTCCCAAGATCATGGAGTTTGCCAGCGATCTCGCCCGCAAGGTAAAAGAGTACAACCGCTGGGTGCAAGAGCTCCAACAATCGCTGGAGGGGGGCCAGTATTGGCGAGATTTTCGCCAACTGAGCGAGGCCGAGCAGCGGTATATCCAGTCGCTCTTTTTGCAGGTGCGGGCCCAGTTGATCACGGCTTTGCAGATGTGCAGAGCCTTGATCGAAGACCCACGGGTTCCCGTAGAGCAGTACTTTAACCAGATGGTTGCCCGGGATCAGCAACTGCTGGAGCAATTTATCGCCAAAAACTTGACTGCCAACCGCTACGCAGCCATAGCTCGCGAGCTATCTGCCCTGGAAGCAGATCTGCAAACCCAGCTCAGAGCCCTGGGATCCCGGTGATAGTCTGGTGTCGATGCTCGGCAGCTTGTTCATGAGAAGCAGAGGCACCGCAACGCTGTACATCCTGCTGGGGCTGGGCCTGCTGGGGTGCGGGGATCCCAATGTGCCGCTGACCCAACCTCCCCCCGATGCTTTTCGGGTCAGCACCCCCCGTCCGCCGCGCTTGGATCTGTACCCCACCCCACCACCAACGCCCACCCCTACTCCCACACCGCCCCCCAGCCTGCTGGAGCTCACGGCCCGTTGGCTGGGGATCCCGTGGCCGCCGCAACGGCGCGAGATCAGCCCGGTGCGGTTGAGCGCCCGTTTCCTTGAGATCCCACTGCCGCCCAAGCCTCGCCCCTCACCCCAACCTTCCCCTAGCCCGGAAAGAGAGGAGAGAAAGGAGCAAGGTCGCGAGACCTAGTCCACACCGCTGGCCTCGGGGCATCTAGGCGCCCACCGTCACCGGCTCCGTCTCTCGCACGCGCAGCTTTTCGCAAGGGATGATATCCGTCAGGATGGAGCTGGCCATCATGCCCGTGTGGATCTCCAGTTTGGCTCCCAGCACTGCCTCAAACAGCAGCCGCTGCCCTGGGAAGACCACCCGCTCAAAGTACCAGTTCTCGATATTTGTGATGCGAACCACCTGAACGGAGCTGGTCGCGTTGATGTAGCTACAGGTTATTCGCTCTACTCGTTTTTTGTCGGGGATCGCATCAAGTGTTTGCATAATTAGATCACCAGCCCACTCTGCTCAGCCTACTATCTACCCTAACACCGCCTGGGGATCGCTGCAGTAGCCTTTGATACGGCGATCCCAACCAGCAAAAATGAATCCTGGAAAAGTAATTTCTGTATTTTATCTTACCGTTTTGATTTTTCAGAATGGCCCTTCAAATCAGGAGGGATTTGGATTGAAATTTCTCCCTGCGGCGAGGCAATTTCTCACAGAGAATCTCCGCAGAGCAGTAGTTAAGATTACATTTTGAGTCCCCTTGGGAGTTTGGGGATCACGGCTCGTGGAGGCTCGCTCCGGTCGTCGGCTTCGGCGAGGACTGGCGGGGATCCCAGTTCAGGCCCTCCACCCGCAGCTCCAGCGCCCCCGACTGACGCACCGGATTGTATTGCAAGCTAAATCCATAGGTGCGGCGGTCGTAACCCAGGCGATAGGTGGTATCCACCTGCTGGCCGGATTGGAGATCCAGTGTGGTTTCGGCCCCCACCCGCAGCGGGCCGTACAGTTGCTGTAAAAAGCCCAGAACAAGCTGCTCCCGCGTGGTGATGCGGTCGAACAAAAACGGCGAGGCCCCCGCCAAAAAGCCATTGGAGTAGGTCACCCTCAGGTTGGTGTAGTCGAAGGTATCGGCCACGAAAGCCCCGATTACCGCGTCGAGGCCAATGCTGCCGGCAGTATAGCTTTGGGCACGGCCATTGGAGTAGAACGACTGGCTGCTGCTGAGGCCGGTGTTGAGCCAGATTCCCTGTTCGATGGGCAAAGCGGAAAAGCGGGGTGGGGGATCTGCTGCCGTCTTGGGGGGCCGCCAAATGGGAAAGGAGCGGCTCACGGTTGCCCCCAGTTGCAGTCGGGTGAGCTGGATGCGGTCGGTGGTCTTGGCCAGGGCTAGATCGGGATCGGTGTCGATGTCGCCGAGTTGTCCTAGGGCGTCGATGGAGTCGGCGGCTATGCGGTAGCTGAAATTCAAGCCGGTGTCGCCGAGAAGGAGGGTGGGCGAGTTGTAGCTGACACCGAAGCGATTTTCCACGATCTGAAACCCCAGCCGCCCGCTGAAAAAACGCTCCCGATAAGCATAGGTGTAGGTGACTTGGCCGCCGTCGCCGGTGGTAACGCGGTGTTCGACCTGCGCCCGCAAGCGCCGAGCAAATTCCTCGAAGACGATCCCGCGCAGCTCGGCAAACAGCGAGGTTTGGGCATTGGCTTCCGGTTGCCGCCAACGAAAATCCGTCCGCAGCCCAACCCCATCGCGGATCCCTTGGAGGCTCCCCCAGAGGCGCTGCGGATACAGTTGGGGGGAGAGCACCAAGCTGAGGTTGGGATCCTGCAGCAGCTCGATGTTGGCTTGCAGGATCAGGCCGCGCCGCAGTTCTTCCCGGTCGAAGTCATCGTAAAAAAGGCTGACCGGAGGCTGACGGTTGAAGGAGTCAAGACGCAGCCGAATGGGCAGGGGCAAAAAAAAGACCTGGTCGAAAACCAGTTGCCCCGCCTCGGCCATCAGCAGGCTGGAACCATCCGGCTGCAGGGCGGAGGTCACTCGCGGGCTGCGGATCTCCAGCTCTGGCGGATCTAGCGGGTCGTTGGTCAACTGCACTTGCTCTCCTTCCCAGTTGTTGGCAGCGAAGCGGATGCGGACGGCGCGAAAGCGCACCAGCCGCTGCGGCGAGAGGGCCGCTGCCGGGGATCCGGCGGCCTGCAACTGGCCGATATCCACCTGCCCGAAGGCCTCTTCCAAAACTCCCTGCTCCCGCTCAAAGTCGTATTCCAGGCGGGATCCCTGGATGCGCTGCCGATGCAGCTCCACCGAGACATTGCCCTCGGCCACGGCTCGCCGCTGTTGCAGCTCGATGCGCAGGCGGTCTGCCCGCAGCACAGAGCGGCCCAGCCGCATCTCCACATTTCCTTCCGCCTGGAAAACCTGCGCCCGTTGGTCGAAGGTTTGGCGGTCGGAGCGCAGCCGTAACGTGCGATCCGCAAGGGTATCGGGGGCACTCGTATCCCCAGGCTGAGCGGCTGCCACCTGGTCTTTCTGGGCTGAGGCAGGAGCAGCCGTTGCCAGGCCAAACACCCCCAAGCAAAGCCAGAGCCACCAAAACCCTTTCATACTCCCCCAAACCTGCGCAAAACTTCAGCCCAAGCCCCCGGGCTGGCTCAGCCCGTTGTCGGCGGGGGCGGGTTGAGGGCGCGGTTGAGCTTGCCGCTGCGGTAGCCCTCCAAATCGAGACTGACGTAGAGGTAGCCGAAGGATTGCAGAGCCCTGACCAGCGCTTCCAGATCGGTTTTTTGCACAAACTCTCGGATCTGGTGAGGGGGCAGTTCGATGCGAGCAGTATCTTTCTCGGAGCGCACCCGCACCTGGTGCCAGCCCAAGCTGCGCAAATAGCGCTCTGCCGCCCCCACTCGGCGCAGCTTCTCGGCAGTGATGGCCTCGCCATAGGGAAAGCGGGAGCTGAGGCAGGGCTGAGCCGGCTTATCCCACCAGGGCAGGCCCAGATGGCGAGACAGTTGCCGCACCTCCAGCTTGCTCATCCCCACCTCCGCCAGGGGGGAACGCACGCCCCGCTCTCGAGCTGCCTGCACTCCCGGCCGGTAGTCGGCCAGATCGTCGGCGTTGAGGCCATCCACCACGTAGTCGTATCCTTGGGCTTGCGCCAGCCGGCACAGCAGGTCATGCAAGTGGCTTTTGCAGAAGTAGCAGCGGTTAGCGGGGTTGGCGGCGTAGCGGGGATCCTGCAGCTCCTGGGTCTCGACGATCTGGTGGCGGATGCCGATGGATTGGGCTTGCCAGATGGCCTCCTCCAGATCTTCGGGCAAAAGGGCAGGGGAGGCGGCAGTGACGGCCAGGGCCCCCTCCCCCAACTGATCCCAGGCCAGCTTGGCCACCAGGCTGCTATCCACCCCGCCTGAGTAGGCCACCAAGACCCGCCCCATCTTGGCCAAGATCTGGGCAAGCTGCTCAAACTTTTGCTGCAGCACGGGATCCCACTCCGTCGCCAGAGCTGGGGCGGGGGAAGGGATGTTCCTGTCTTGGTTGGTGTCCATGGGTCCAGGACATGCCGAAGAGGGAGTCGCTTGGGGGGATCCCCTCTTTACTTCTCCTATTCTTCCGCAGAGCTTCTCGACTTTCCAACGCTTTTCTCCCAAAGAAGGTGCCGGATCCCTCCTAGAGCCCCTAACCCTTAGACCAGCAAGTCGTCGAGGCGGTAGGCTGGATTGCAGTTGGGGTTGTTGCCGTCCTTAACCGTTTTCTTCCCTTGACACGCCATGGCTCTGCAGCTCGAACCCGCCGGCCCGTCGGAAGTGTCCATCTATCAGCCCTATTACGCGGTTGCCCGCCGGCAGTACCTGCCCCTGGCCGTGGGCCTTTACAAAAAAGGCAGCCTGGAAGGACAGAGGGCCATCGAGGGAGACAAGCCCGTGCGTTTCCTGGCCAGTTGGCACACGTCGCTGTTGCCCGCAGATCTGACCGTGGTGCAGGTGGTCTTCGATCAGGATGCCGAGCTCACTTACCAGCTCTCCATCGCCAACTACGAGTTTGTGGACTACCTCATCGACCTGGTAGCGCTGGTGCAGCGGGGGCAGCCGCCGGATTTCACCACCGCCTTTTACAAAAAGTTGATGCGGTATGAAGACTGAAGCAGATTCTCCGGTCGCCATCACCCTCTACGACACCACGCTGCGGGATGGGGCGCAGCGGGAGGGGCTGTCGCTGTCGGTGCCAGATAAGGTGCAGATTGCCAAGCTGCTGGATCGGCTGGGGATCCCCTTTATTGAGGGGGGCTGGCCGGGGGCCAATCCCAAAGATGGACAATTTTTCTGGCAACTGCGGGAAGAGCCGCTGGAGCAGGCGGAGCTGGTGGCCTTTTGCTCCACCCGCAAGCCGGGGCGGCGGGCAGCCGATGACCCCCTGCTGCAGGCCATCTTGGCGGCGGGAACCCGCTACGTGACGGTTTTTGGCAAGTCTTGGGATCTGCATGTTACGGAGGGGCTGGGCACCACGCTGCAGGAAAACCTGGCCATGATCCGCGACACCATCGCCTATTTGCGCTCCCAAGGGCGGCGGGTGATCTACGATGCCGAGCACTGGTTCGACGCCTACCGCCACAACCCCGACTACGCCCTGCAAACCCTCGTGGCGGCTGCCGAGGCAGGGGCGGAGTGGCTGGTTCTCTGCGATACCAACGGCGGATCCCTGCCCCACGAGATCGCCGCCATCACGGCAGCCGTCTTGGCCGAATCCCATCACCTGGGGCATTTGCCCTTGGGGATCCACACCCACAACGACTCTGGCACTGCTGTGGCCAATGCCCTGGCGGCAGTACAGTCGGGGGCGCGCATGGTGCAGGGCACCATCAACGGCTACGGGGAGCGCTGTGGCAATGCCGACCTGTGCAGCGTTATCCCCAACTTGCAACTGAAGCTGGGCTACCGCTGTCTGCCGGAGGGGAAGCTGCAACACCTGACAGAGATCTCCCGCGCCATCAGCGAGGTGGTCAACCTGGCCCCAGATGACCACGCGCCGTTTGTGGGCCGGTCGGCCTTTGCCCACAAGGGCGGGATCCACGTCAGCGCCGTCCAAAAAAACCCCCTCACCTACGAGCACATCGCCCCGGAGCAGGTGGGCAACTGCCGGCGCATCGTCGTCTCGGAACAGGCGGGGCTGAGCAATATCCTCAGCAAGGTGGCCGAGTTCGGGATCCGGCTGGACAAGTCGGATCCCCAGGCCCGCTTGATCCTAGAGCGGCTGAAGACCTTGGAGCTGCAGGGCTACCAGTTTGAGGCCGCTGAGGCCAGCTTTGAGCTCTTGGTGCGGGAGCTGTTGGGGCAGCGCTCGCATCCGTTTGAGGTGCTCAGCTTCCATGTCAGCGCCACCACCCGCTCCGACTGGAGCAGCAAAGACTGGGATCCCAGCGGCGAGGCAACGGAGGTGCAGTCCTTGGCGGCGGTGAAGATTGCGGTGCGGGGGCAGACGCGGGTGACGGCAGCGGAAGGCAATGGGCCGGTGGCGGCTTTGGATGGGGCGCTGCGCAAAGCCTTGCTGGAGTTTTACCCGCAACTGGAGGCCATTCACCTGGCCGACTACAAGGTGCGCATCTTGGACGGGCGGGCCGGCACCTCGGCCAAGACGCGGGTGCTGGTGGAGTTTAGCGACGGCCACCGCCGTTGGACCACGGTGGGAGTTTCCACCAACATCATCGAAGCCTCCTGCCGGGCCTTGGTGGAAGGCTTTGAGTATAGTCTCTTAACAGAACCTTGCCTTTCCCCACCCTCTGCCCAAAGGGCCTCGCCTTGAAGGGGATCTCCCCTCTCCCTCTGGGAGAGGGGCTGGGGGTGAGGGCCGGCGCGGAGCGCTTGGGCCTGTCTCCAACTCATTTGAAATCACCCAGCTCCCATGAGAATCATCGGCCTGACGGGCGGCATAGCCACAGGCAAATCCACGGTGGCCCGCATCTTGGAACGGCACGGGATCCCGGTGGCCGATGCAGATCAGATGGCGCGGCAAGCCCTAGCGGTGGGATCCCCCATCCGCGAGCGGGTGCTGCAGCGCTACGGCCGGGCCATCCAGGATCCCTCTGGAGCGCTGGATCGCCGCCAGTTGGGGCGGATTGTCTTTGCCGATGCCGCCGAGCGGGCCTGGCTGGAAGCCCAGATCCATCCTTTTGTCAAAGCGCGGCTGCGGGAGTTTCTCGAGGCCCACGGGGCATCTGCGCCGCCTGAGGAAGCGACTGAGGCTCGACCCAGTTGCCAATGTCCTCACGGGGAAGGCCATCCCACCGTTTGCCTGATGATCCCGCTCCTGTTTGAGGCCCACATGGAAAACTGGGCCAGCGAGATCTGGGTGGTGACCTGTACCCCGGAGCAGCAGCGGCAGCGGCTGGCGCAGCGGGATCTGCTGACGGCGGCAGAAATCGAGGCGCGCCTGGCCAGCCAGTGGCCCCTAGAAGAAAAGGCCCGTCGCGCCCATGTAGTGCTGGACAATTCCGGATCCCTGGCGCAGCTGGAAGCCCAGGTTAGGCAAGCCCTGGGGGCTCACCCCAGAGAAGGAGGGGCCATTTGCCCCACCCCGCCGAGCCGGATAGAGTGACGGGGGAGGGATCCCTTTCTTTGCAGCTATGTCTGGATGGATCGAGAAAGAGGCGATGCAGGAAGCACTTTGTGGCAGCGGGAGAGAGTCTTTGTGGACCTCAGCGCTGGCGGCGCGGGAGCGGGAGATCCAGCTTTTGCGGGAGCGCAACCGCCTGCTGCAGAGCCAGATCGACCTGTTGGAGCTGCGCCAAGAAAAGCAACAGCGGCAAATTCGCAGCTACGAGGCCGAGATCGAGCAGCTCTACCAAGAAAAGGCAGGTGTTGGAGCAGATGCTCCAGGAGCTGCCGGAGCTCTACCGGCGCAAACTTCAGGCCCGCCTGCAGCCCATCCGCGAGCGCATCGCCGCCATGCAGGCAGAAAATCGCCGGCTCAAGAGGGAACTGTACCAGCTCAGCTACCGGCTGCAGCACGTGGATCAACTGGATGCCCCCGGCTGGAAGGTGCAATTGCCGCAGATCCCTCCGCTGCGCCGCCGGGATCCCAAAGCTCTGCCCGCCCAGGGAGCGACATCTCCTCCCAGGCCCAGTATCGCTCTTGAGGGACAAAGGGAGAAGCCAGAATAGGGGAGCCCCCCTGGGATGCCTCAGCATTGCCCAGCAAGAGCGGTTTCGGCGGGGGCGCGCTTGCAAGGCGACTGGAGAGCTCGAAAAAATGGCCGTTGCTGGCAAGTACGAACCCCTTCATTTGAAATACCGCCCGCAGCGCTTTGCCGAGGTGGTGGGCCAAGGGGCAGTCGTGCAGACTTTGGCCAATGCCATCCGGCTGGGGCGGGTGGCGCCGGCCTACTTGTTCTGTGGGCCGCGGGGCACCGGAAAAACCTCCAGCGCCCGCATCTTGGCCAAGTCTTTAAATTGCGAGCAGGGGCCAACGCCGGATCCCTGTCAGGTATGCAGCCAGTGCCGCGCCATCACCGCCGGCTCTTCTTTGGACGTGATTGAGATCGACGCGGCCAGCAACACCGGCGTGGACAACATCCGCGAGCTGATCGAGCGGGCCCAATTTGCGCCGGTAAATAGCCGCTACAAGGTCTATGTCATCGACGAGTGCCACATGCTCAGCAATGCCGCCTTCAACGCGTTGCTGAAGACGCTGGAAGAGCCGCCTCCTCGCGTGGTGTTTGTGCTGGCCACCACCGACCCACAGCGGGTTCTGCCCACCATCGTTTCCCGCTGTCAGCGGTTTGACTTCCGCCGCATCCCCCTCGACGACATGGTGGCCCACCTGGGCCAGATCGCCGCCCAGGAAGGGATCCCCATTGCACCAGAAGCCTTGCACCTGGTGGCCCAACTGGCCCAGGGCGGGCTGCGGGACGCCGAGCGCCTGTTGGATCAGCTCAGCTTGCTGGAGGGATCCATCACCCCAGAAGCCGTATGGGACTTGGTGGGCGGGATCCCGGAGCGGCAGCTTTTGGATTTGACCGATGCGTTGCTGGCTCAGGATGTGCAGGCGGTGCTGGCCCAGACGCGACAATTGCTGGAGCGGGGCAGAGAGCCCCTGGTGGTGCTGCAGAGCCTGGTGGTTTTTTACCGGGATCTGCTGCTGGCCAAGACGGCCCCCCAACAGCGGCAGTTGGCGGCCGTAACGGATCCCACCTGGGCAGCTCTGCAGCAGCGGGCTCCTCGCTACTCGGTGGAGATGCTGCTGGCGGCCCAGAGCCACCTGCGCCAGTGCGAGCCGCAAATTCGCCAGAGCGGGCAACCCCAGCTTTGGTTGGAGATCGCCCTGCTGGATCTGCTGGGCCAGCTTCGCCAGAGTGCCGTCCCGCTGCCGTCAATAGAGGCCAAAGGCGGAGAGCCGCTCCCAGCCGTCGGCCCGCCAACGGTCGGAAAGACCCCTAGCCCCACCGTCCCAGCCAGCGAGGAGCTGACAGCTCCTACGACAACCCTTCCAGAGACCCCAGCCCCTTCCCCTGCTGCAACAGGGGGATCCCTCCCGCCGTCGCAAACGGCAAAGCCAAGTCGGGAGAAGCCGGCCAGCCCGGAAAAAGCGAAAGATCCGCATCCCCTCAAGCTGCTGCGGCCCCGGTGGGAGGAGTTTCTTGAAAACCTTCGCCCCATCACCAGAGGCCTATTGGCATCCGGCTATTTGCAGCAGGAGTCTCTCGTTGGCTCTGACGGGACGGAGACCTTAGAGATTACCCTTGCTTTTCCCAATAAGGGCTTAGTGGACAAGGTGCGCAGCAAAGAAGCCGAGCTCTGCTCTGCGCTCCACAACCTGCTGCAGCGCCCGGTGCGGCTAAATTTGGTGGTGCAGCAGGGACCTTCGTCCCGCCATCGTGAGGGGAGTGCTGGCGAAACCTCAGGTCGCGAAAAGGCTCCACCCCTCGCCCCTGCAAAGTTGCAGAGCCGAACCCCCAGGGGCGACAACCTCCCCAAAGACTTATCGCCATCTCCCAAGGCGGGATCCCAAAGCTACGGTAGAGTCGGGCAACCTCCTCCTGCTGAGCCAGAGACCCCTGGCGAGAACTCCATCCCGCCAGCGCAAGCGGCAAAGCCTCCCTCCTACCACCTTGCCCACGAGCTGGCGGAGGTGGCCCGCCGCTTTGCCGACCATTTCAACGGCAGCCTGATAGATTTGCAAGGGATCCTGGCCTCGCCCGAGGAGGCGACGGCAGAACTGTCCGCTCTCGAGAGCCTGGAAGCAGAGGGATCCCCGGATCTGGGTGAAGCCTACGGCCCGCCGGCAACCCAGTCCCCCCTAGCCCCCGCAGAGGAGGAGCTACCTTTCTAGGCGTTACTTTGGGATTGTCTTGACCCTTGGGCCCCATGATCTGATCCGCTTCTCGGCGCAGGCGCCGGACTGGGCGCTGGTTCTGCCCCTGCCACTTTGGCTGGCCCATCAAGGAACGCCTCTAGCGCTGGGATCCTTAAGGGCCAGCCCAGCTAGAGAGAGCGACCGCCTCCACCCGTTCCGTCAATTGAGGAGATATCTCCTGGATCCCTGCGTCGGGGCAAACCTTATTCTGATCCTGGGCATCCCTGGGGGCGGATGAGTTCGATCGGCAGGCCATCGGGATCGGCGATGAACGCCACCTCATAGACTTGGCCGCCAATTTGCTGGCACTGCGGCGGCAACAGCAAGGTAAGGGGCACCTGTGCCTCCAGATGCTGTAGATAGTCGGCCAGGGATCCCCATTCAGGGCCGATCTCCAAAGAGGGATGGTAGTAGCCCACATAGTGGGGATCCCCGAAAGGATCCGGCGCAGGATGGGGCTGCGGCACCTGCATCAGCTCCAGGCGACCCCAGGGGCTGAGCATCCAGCAGGCTAAGGTGATCCCAGCGGTAAACCGTTCTTCCACCACAAAGCCCAGACCCTCGTAAAAGGCGATGGAGCGAAAAATATCGGCGGTGCGAATGGAAAAGTGATGCAGCTTCATGGTTGTGCTAAGAGGTCGAATAGGAGCAGACTGCCCAGGTCAACCGCCCAGGATCGCTAGCCAAGCACAAGCAGACTTGCTAGGCTCCAGAAGAAGTAGCGATAGATCCATAGGTAGACCCGATTGTGGGCGCCGATCCGCCGCACCCCTGGGTCGGGAGGCTCACCACCTTCAGTCGATTCCTTCTAGTCAACATCATCATGCCCAAGCTGGTCATTGTCGAATCTCCCACCAAAGCCCGTACCATCCGCGGCTTCTTGCCCGCCGGCTATGAGGTGCAAGCCTCGATGGGACATGTACGCGATCTGCCGGAGTCGGCCTCTGACATTCCCGAAGAGGTGAAGGGAGAAGAGTGGAGCCGTCTCGGGGTCAATGTCCACGCCAACTTCGAGCCTCTCTACGTGATCCCCAAGGACAAAAGAAAGGTAGTCAAACAGCTGAAGGAGGCGCTTAAGAAAGCCGACGAGCTAATTCTGGCCACTGACGAAGACCGGGAGGGGGAAAGTATCAGTTGGCACCTGCAACAGGTGCTGCAGCCCAAGGTGCCCACCCGCCGCATGGTGTTCCACGAGATCACCCGCGAGGCCATTCAGGAGGCGCTGCAAAATTGCCGTGAGGTGGACGAGCAACTGGTGCGGGCCCAAGAGACGCGCCGCATCTTGGATCGCCTGGTGGGTTACACTCTGTCGCCGCTGCTGTGGAAAAAAATTGCCCCCAAACTCTCGGCAGGTCGGGTGCAGTCGGTGGCGGTGAAGCTCTTGGTGGATCGGGAGCGGGAGCGTCGCGCCTTTAAAAAAGCCACCTACTGGGATCTGAAAGCGGATTTGCAACCGAGGACAGCAAGCCAAGCGGCCTCTTTCCCGGCAGAGCTGGTGAGCCTGGGCGGCAAACGTCTGGCCAGCGGGCAAGACTTCGATCCCAGCACCGGGCAGCTCATAGCCGGACGGGATGTGGTGCTGTTGGATCAAGCCCAGGCCGAGGCCCTACGGGATCGCCTGCTGGGGAAAGCTTGGGTCGTCAGCTCGGTCGAAGAACGCCCCTCCACCCGCAAGCCTGCCCCTCCCTTCACCACTTCCACGCTGCAACAGGAGGCCAACCGCAAGCTGCGCCTGTCGGCTCAGCAGACGATGCGCATCGCCCAAAAGCTCTACGAAGAGGGCTACATCACCTACATGCGCACCGACTCGGTACACCTGTCGGAACAGGCCATCCGCGCCGCCCGCGCCTGCGTGGAGTCGATGTACGGCAAGGAGTACCTCAGCCCCGAACCTCGGCAGTACACCACCAAAACCAAAGGGGCGCAAGAAGCCCACGAGGCCATTCGTCCCGCCGGCTCGGAGTTTCGCCTGCCCAGCCAAACCCCCCTCACAGGGCAGGAGCTGGCCCTCTACGACCTGATCTGGAAGCGCACTGTCGCCAGCCAAATGGCCGAGGCGCGGCAGACCCACACCATCGTGCTCATCGCGGTGGACGATGCGGTGTTTCGGGCCAGCGGCAAGCGCATTGACTTTCCCGGCTTCTTCCGCGCCTATGTGGAGGGATCCGACGACCCAGAGGCGGCTTTGGAAGATCGGGAAGTGCATCTGCCCCTGTTGCGGCAGGGGGATCCCTTGAGCTGCCTGCAGTTGGAGCCGGTGGGCCACGAAACCCAGCCGCCGCCTCGCTATACGGAAGCATCCTTGGTCAAGGTGTTGGAAAGCGAGGGCATTGGCCGCCCCAGCACCTACGCCACCATCCTGAACACCATCATGAGCCGCGGCTACGTCAGGTCGATGGGGAACGCCCTCGTGCCCACCTACACCGCCTTTGCGGTGACCGAGCTGCTGGAAAAATACTTTCCCAACCTGGTGAACACCCGCTTCACTGCCGAGATGGAGCAAACCCTCGATGACATCGCTTCTGGCCAGGCAGACTGGTTGCCCTACTTGCGCCATTTCTTCCTGGGCGAGCAGGGCCTAGAAGGCCAGGTGAAGGCGCGCGAGTTGGAAATCGACTCCGGCCTGGCCCGCTCCATTTACCTGGAGAACCTGCCCGTCAAGATCGGCATCGGCCCCTACGGCCCCTATGTGTCGGTAGAGACTGAATCAGGAGAGGTGCGCGCCAACCTGCCGGAGGATATTCCCCCCGCCGATCTCAGCGCCGAACACATCGAGGAGCTCATCCGGCGCAAGCAGGAAGGTCCCAAGCCCATCGCCTTCCACCCGGAAACCCAAGAGCCGGTCTACGTAATTCCCCAGGGCCCCTACGGCCCCTATGTGCAGTTGGGAGAGGTGTCGGAGGAGAACAAAAAGCCCAAGCGCACCTCCCTGCCCAAAGGGCTGAAGCCGGAGCAGGTCACCCCTGAGATTGCCCTGGGGCTGCTCAGCCTGCCCCGCACGTTGGGGGAGCACCCGGAATCGGGGAAAAAGGTGCAGGCCGGCATTGGCCGCTTCGGCCCCTACGTGGTCTGCGACGGGGATTTCCGCTCGCTGCCTGCCGATGAGGATGTGCTGACCATCAGCCTAGAGCGGGCGCTAGAGCTGCTGGCCCAGCCCAAAAAAGGCCGTGGGCGCGGCTCGGCCAAGCCCCTGCGCGAGCTGGGATCCCATCCTGAGGATGGCGAGCCGGTCACCTTGCACGACGGCCCCTATGGTCTGTATGTCAAGCACGGCAAGGTAAACGCCTCACTGCCCAAAGATCTCTCCCCGGAAGCCGTGACGCTGGAGATGGCGCTGGAGTTGCTGGCGGAAAAAGAAGGTTCCTCCGCCAAAGGGAAGGGTCGCTCAACCGGCAAGGCGCAGGCAAAAGCCAGCACCACGGCCAGGAAGGCTGAGGGAGCTGTCCCGTCGGCAGGATCCCAAAAGGAGCGCACCTCGCAAAGCCGCCCTAGCAGCAATGGGACGGCCAAGGCGAGCCATGTTCAAGAGGCGGCCCAAACGGGATCCCGTCCCACCATCCTAGAGGTCACTCCCAAAGCGCGGGCCTGAGAACCGTTTCTCCAGCTTGTTACCCCAAAAAATGGGTCCAAAGCCCCGTCCTACCGCTGCGCGGTTCGCCTTTGGCGGGCCGTAGGCCCTAAAGACGCAGGTTCAAGGTTTTGGTCTTTGAAGCTGCCCAGTACCGTGGGGCATAGGGGAACTGACTCGGCCTCGCATGACTCGGCCCGGAGTGCTCCAGCCAACGACTGGGGAGACCCACCTGGGTTAGCGGGCCGTAGACCCCAACGGTAGGCGCCGCTGCTGCTCGCCCAAGCGGAACAGAGTTCTCACCGGTAATCCTGACGCGGGGAGATTCGGCGGCTCCATCAGAACCTCCGGGGTACTCCCGCCACAGCGCAGCTTGGCGGGATGGGGGATAGGAGGTGAGACGAAGGGGTTCAATGCCCCTGAGTCTCACAATCTGG
>NZ_JAOALE010000016.1:0-56166 GCF_047462575.1 Synechococcus sp. 'PEA 65AY6A-5F PE A' | reverse complement strand
CCTGGTTTACCAGTCCGTTGAAGCAGCAACTCCGAGAAGTGATTCTCGGAAGCTCTCGTCTACAGCCCGTCAGGGCTTAGCGGGAGAGGATGTCACGAGCTGCCAAAAGCGGCAGCCGACGACCGCTAGACTGAGATTGTTGCTTTGTTGAAGCTTGCCGATGGGCTTTCTCCTGTCTGCCGAACAAGTGCTTCAGTTCGTCACCAACCAGTGGCAGGATCCCTATGCTGTTTTGGGGCCGCAGCAGATAGAGCAGGGGGAGACGTCCTTCTGGCTGGTGCGGGCCCTGGTGCCCAATGCCAAACAGGTTTGGTTGGTAGAACGCGCCACTGGGCAGGCCTACCCCATGCAGCCGCTGCATCCAGAAACGTTGTTTGAGCTGTGCTTTGCGCCTGGCACGCCGGTTCCAGACTACTTTCTGCGGGCGCAGCGGGTCTGGGATCCGGAGGGCCAGCACTTGGAAGAGTGGGAGGATCCCTATCGCTTTCCCCTGGAGAAGGTCAACCACATCGGTGAGCTGGATCGCTACCTCTTCAACGAGGGCAACCACCACCGCATCTACGAGAAGTTGGGCGCTCATCCCATCAGCGTAGATGGGGTTCAGGGAGTCCACTTTGCCGTCTGGGCTCCCAACGCCCGCAATGTCAGTGTCATTGGCGACTTCAACCACTGGGATGGCCGCCAACACCAGATGAAGCGGCTGGGCGAAAGCGGCATCTGGGCGGTGTTCATCCCTGGTGTTGGGCCAGGAGCCGTCTACAAGTACGAGGTGAAAACTGCCTGGGGGGATATCTACGAAAAGTCAGATCCCTATGGCTTTCAGCAGGAGGTGCGACCCAAAACCGGCTCAATTGTAGCCGACCTCCACACCTATACCTGGCACGACCAGGAGTGGCTGGAAAAGCGGGCTGCCACCGACCCCCTGCGCTCGCCCATCTCGGTGTACGAGGTGCATTTGGGATCCTGGATGCACGCTTCCACGGAAGACCCCCCCGCTGAGGGGCACCTGGTGCCGGTGGAGCAAAAGCCCAACACCCGCTTTCTTACCTACCGGGAGCTGGCGGACAAATTGATCCCCTATGTCAAGGAGCTGGGCTTTACCCACATCGAGCTCTTACCCGTGGCCGAGCACCCCTTCGACGGCTCCTGGGGCTACCAGGTTATTGGCTACTACGCGGTAACCTCCCGCTACGGCTCGCCCCAAGACTTCATGTACTTTGTCGATCGCGCCCACCAGGAAGGGATCGGCGTCATTGTCGATTGGGTGCCGGGGCATTTCCCCAAAGATGGGCATGGGCTGGCCTTTTTTGACGGTACCCACCTCTACGAATATGCCGACCCCCGCAAGGGCGAGCACAAGGGCTGGGGCACTTTGGTTTTCAACTACGGCCGCAACGAGGTGCGCAACTATCTAATAGCCAATGCCCTCTTTTGGTTTGACAAATACCACATCGACGGCCTTCGGGTGGATGCGGTGGCCTCAATGCTCTATCTGGACTACGACCGCAAAGAATGGATCCCCAACTGCTACGGCGGGCGAGAACACCTGGAGGCCATCGACTTTTTTCGCCAGCTCAACACCCTTATTTTCAAGTACTACCCTGGCGTTCTTTCCATTGCCGAGGAATCCACTGCCTGGCCAATGGTAACCTGGCCAACCCATGTGGGTGGTCTGGGCTTTAACCTCAAGTGGAACATGGGCTGGATGCACGACATGCTGGATTATTTCCGCATGGATCCCTGGTTCCGCCAGTTCCATCACAACCTAGTGACTTTCAGCCTCATGTATGCCTTCAGTGAAAATTACATGCTGGCTTTTTCCCACGATGAGGTAGTGCACGGCAAAAGCCACATGTTGGGCAAAATGCCAGGGGATATGTGGCACAAGTTTGCCAGTTTGCGGGCCCTCTACGGCTACATGTTCACTCACCCTGGCAAGAAAACCCTGTTCATGGGCATGGAGTTTGGCCAGTGGAACGAGTGGAATGTTTGGGCAGATCTAGACTGGGAGCTGCTGCAGTATGAGCCCCACGCCAAGCTGCGCCACTACGTAGCCACCCTCAACCATCTATTGCGCTCGCAGCCAGCTCTCTACACTCAAGACACCAAGCCAGAAGGGTTCCGCTGGATTGACTGCAGCGACCATCGGGGCATTATCTCCTTTATCCGATATGGGGAGGATCCCAGGGAGTGGCTAGTGGTAGTCTGTAACTTTACGCCGGTGGTTTGGCCGAATTACCGCATTGGCGTGCCGCAGCGAGGGTTTTACCGGGAACTGCTCAACAGCGACGCGGTAGAGTTCTGGGGTAGCGGGGTTGGCAACCTAGGGGGCAAGTGGACGGATGACTGGCCCTACCACAACCTGCCCTACTCGCTTGAGCTCTGCCTGCCCCCTCTTTCAACCTTGGTGCTGAAGTGGCAGCCGCCCCAGCTGGCGGAGGATTCAGGCGAAAACAAAGCTATGCTGGAGTGAGTACGGCCTTCCCGCCTCATTGCCATGCGAGATCTGCTGCGCGACATCCTTCGAGACTATTCTGGCTTTGTGGAACTGCGCTACCACAGCAAAGTCTTTCGCAGTGTCACGGCGGAAAAGGGGCGCATTGAGCGCACAGCGGTTCGACGGCGCTCAGGTGTGGGGGTGCGGGTGCTAGAAGCCGGCACCTGGGGCTTTGCCGCCACCGGGGATCCCTCGCCAGCAGCCATTCGCAAGGCCATTGCCGAAGCTCAGCAAGCGGCCCGCGCCAGCGCCGACTGCCGCAGGCAGAAGCTGAAGGCTTTGCCCAGCGTATCCCTGGCCCAGGGGGAGTTCTGCGAGCCCGGCGTGGAGGAGGTGGTCAACAAACCCCTGGAGGCCAAGATCCAGTTGGCTCTGGAAACAGAAGCCCAGGCGCGCAAGTCTTCCGCCCGCATCACCTCCGCCAGTTGCACTTACAACGAGATCTACGAGGAAAAAGCCATTGTTACTACGGATGGGGCGGATGTGGCCTTCCGGCTGGTGCGCCCTGAGCTGCGGATCCAGGCGGTGGCCGAGGCGGATGGCCAACTAAGCAGCGGTACTGAGTCCATTGGCGTGACGGGGGGGTGGGATTGCCTTTTTCGGGCGGATCCCTTGCAGATGGCGGAGAAGGCGGCTGCCACAGCCGTCGATCTCCTCTCTGCAGGCTATGCTGAGGGGGGATGGGCCACGGTCATCTTGTCCCCTTCCATCGTGGGGCTGCTGGTGCACGAGGCCATTGGCCACACGGTCGAGGCGGATTTTGTCTTGGCCGGCTCGGTGGCAGCCGGCAAGCTGGGGCAGCGGGTGGCCAGCGAGCTGGTTACTCTCAAGGACTCTGGCCGTTCTGAATTTATGCCGGGGGCAGGGGGAACGCTGCCTGTGGACGATGAGGGCGTCCCCACCCAAACCACCACCATCATCCAGAACGGCATCCTGGTGAGCTACCTGCACAACCGCGAAACGGCTGCCCACTTCGGCGTCGAGCCCACCGGCAATGCCCGCGCCTGGGAGTACGCCGATGAGCCGCTCATCCGCATGCGCAACACCTATCTCGAGCCGGGATCCCAGACATTGGAGGAGATCATCGCCAGCACTCCCGACGGCTACTTCCTGGATGGGGCCAGAAACGGGCAAGCGGACTCCACGGGCGAGTTCATGTTTGGCGTGGAGCGGGCCTACCGCATTCGCAATGGCAAGCTGGCGGAGCTATTGCGGGGAGTCACCATCACCGGCAATGCCTTTGAGGTGTTGCAGTCAGTGGACGCTGTGTCGCGAGATTTCCTTTGGGATCTCGGATCCGGCCACTGTGGCAAGGGCCAGCCAGCCAAGGTGGATGCCGGCGGGCCCTACATTCGCTGCCGTGCCATTGTGGGGGGCCGACAGCCTGCTTAGCCCTCACCCCCAGCCCCTCTCCCAAAGGGAGAGGGGAGTTAGGGAGCAACTCTTAGAACCAGCCGGTCGGCTTCCCACTGCTGGAAGAGGCGGAGGACGTGGCCGGCTCTCTCGCGATGGTCGGCCAAGATCTCGGCGCCGGAACGAGCTTGCTTGGCCAATGGCAGCAGCAGCTCCACCACCTGGTAGCGGCTAGAAGCGATCATCTTGCCCGGGATGCGGGCGATGGGCCAGAAGATGTCCATCTTTTGGGTCACGATCTGGGCCGGATCCACTTTGCCCAGCAGATCCGAAAAGGGGATCTTTTGATCCCAGTAGCGCACCTTGCCGTACTGGAGAAAGAGGGGGTTGAGCTGCCAACGGGAGCTTTGGAAAAACTCGGGAGTAAAGGGATCCCAATGGGCCAACTTTTTGCCCTGGTGGCAGCACCAAAAGAGATTTTGCGTGTGGTAGAGGGGCTCCAGGTACTCGATGACCCGCAGTTGGTCAATGCGGGCAAGGGCCTCGTAGCGGCGGTGGAACTCCGGGTGGGTGGCGGCAATCAAGGGCCTGGCGTTCCAATAGTCCAAGTAGGGGGCGACATCGATAAACTCCAGTCCCGCCTGGGCCACCAGGTCGGGGATCTCGCCAATGTCAAAGGGGATGTCGTTGGCGTGGAAGAAGTTATCGACGATGTTTTCATCTGGTAAGTAGTACTCTTCGTGGGCCTTGGCGTGCCGGGCCAGCAGGGAATTGGGATGGGCTGCCTTTAATAATTGCCGCACAAATTCGATCTTTTCCGGCGTGGCCGGTGGGGTAATCCCCAGCAGCTCCAGAGCGCGGCGAATGCGGTAGAGGTGCCAACGACCAGAACGGTTGTAGAGCATCAGGGCCATTACCCCGTCGGGAGCCAGGCGCGAGGCCAAGTTCTTTAGGGCCTTGACGGGATCGGCGGTGTGGTGGATTACCCCGTAGGAGCTGATCATGTCAAAGCTTCCCTCCGGCCAGGTGGAGGGATCCATGAGATCCCCATAATGCACCGAGCAGTTGCGCAGGCCGTGGTACTTGATCCGCTTCTGGGCAATCTCCAGGGCTGGGCGGCTGAGGTCGATCCCTACCACGGCGCCATATCCGGGGTTGCTGGCGGCGATGACGTGCATCTCCCAACCAGTGCCGCAGCCGGCCACCAAAAACCTGGCCCCAGTGGGCTCTTGCAAGGTGCGGGTGCGGGCATATTGGGCCAAGGTATAGCTGCCCAGGCTGGAAAAGCCCTCAAAGGGCTGGTCGTAAGGAATAGGGGGATAGGGGAAGGTTTCGTACTGGGCTTGCACTGCCCGTGTAATCTCGGCTTCGGTAACCAAGAGGACTTCCTCCTGCGTACTTCCCTCCCAATCCTATGGCTTTCTCAAGGGCTGGAGGGGAAACCTGCTGGCTAGGCCACTGCCAAGCTGTGGGCAGCTCGCCGGTAAGCTTCTTCCAGCGTCTCTGCCAAGGTGGGGTGAACATGCACCAGGCGGGCCAGCTCTTGCACCGTGGCGCGGCGGGCGATGGCCTGGGCTGCCTCGTGGATGAGATCGGCGGCATGCGGCCCAAAAATGTGGGATCCCAGCAAGAGGCCCGTCTCTTTATCAAAGACCAGCTTCACCATGCCCTCAGTCTCGCCAGCAGCAATGGCCTTGGAGTTGCCGCCAAAGTAGGTGCGCACCGTGCCTACGCTATAGCCCTCGGCTTTGGCCTGCGGCTCGGTTAGCCCCACAAAGCCCATCTCCGGATGGGTGAACACCGCCGCCGGGATGCTCAGGTAATCCATGTAGGCAGGGCGGCCACAGATGTTTTCCACCGCCACCCGCCCCTGCGCTGCCGCCGCGTGGGCCAGCATCATCTTGCCCGTCACATCCCCAATGGCCCACAGGTGGGGCAATTCGGTGGCCATGCGGCTATCCACCGGCACAAAGCCGCGCTTGTCCGTAACAACCCCCAGCTCCGCCAGGCCCAGCCCTTCTGAGACCGGGATCCGCCCAGCGGCCACCAGGCAGCCATCCACCTGCAGCGTCTCCCCGTTGGAGAGGTGGATCGTCACCGGCTGGCCGGGGATCACCTGCTTGGCCAGCACGCCCACATAGGTCTGGATCTGGCGGGGTTTAATCAGCACCCGCTGGGCCAGGCGGGCAATGTCGGGGTCAAAGGCCGGCATCAGGGTCTCCAGCGCCTCGATGAGAATAACTTGGGATCCCAGCGCCGTGTAGACGTCGGCAAATTCCTGGCCGATGTAGCCGCTGCCGATGATGGCCAGCCGCTCCGGGATCCACTCCAACCGCACCGCCTCGTCGCTGGTAAACACGGTGCGGCCATCCACCTGGATCCCCGGCGGCACAAAGGGTCGAGAACCCGTGGCCAGGATCACATCCCGCGCCGTGTAGGTCTGGGATCCCTTCTCTTCCTGGACTTCGACCGTTTGTGGCCCCGCCAGCCTGCCCCGCCCCCGCAGGATTGTTACCCCCAGCTTCTCTAGGGAGCGGGTCATGTCGGTGCGGATCTTCTCCACCACCTGGGCAGCATGGGCAGCAATGGCTCCTCGGTCGGCCTGGACGGATCCCACTTGGATGCCCAGCTCAGGGGTGTGTTGCAGTTCCCGCAGGCGTCCGGAGGCGGCCAGGAGAGCTTTGGAGGGGATGCAGCCGCGGTTGATACAGGTGCCGCCCATTTCCGCACCTTCGACGATGGCGGTTTTGAGGCCGGATTCGACGGCATGCAGCGCCGCGCCATGGCCGCCGACGCCAGCACCGATGATGATCAAGTCAAAATCAAAGCTCATGGCGAGACTTGGATAACCGGTGCCTCATTTTCTCATCTTGTTGGCCTTCCCAGGAACCTGGCTGAGAGCATCCAAACCATGAGGTAGCATAGGGTCGCTTGCCCAGTTGACAAGAGGCTGGCGGGGTGGGAACGGGGGATGCGCATGGAACTGCAGGCGTTCATTTTTGATGTGGATGGCACGCTGGCGGATACGGAGCGGGATGGGCACCGCGTGGCTTTCAACGCCGCCTTTGCCGAGGCAGGGTTGGACTGGCACTGGTCGGTGGAGCTCTACGGCCAGCTCCTGGCCATCACCGGCGGCAAAGAGCGCATTCGCCACTTCGTCCAGACCTGCCAGCCGCCCCTGCCTGCCGGCGAAGACCTGACCAGTCTAATAGCCCGGCTGCACCAGGCCAAGACCCGCCACTACACAGCTCTGTTGGCCCAAGGAGGGATCCCTTTGCGCCCCGGCGTCAAGCGCCTCTTACAGGAAGCCAGAGCCGCCGGGATCCGCCTGGCCATCGCCACCACCACCACGCCCGAAAACGTGACGGCCCTTCTGGAGCACACCCTGCCAGAAAGCCTGAGCTGGTTTGAGGTGATCGCTGCCGGCGATATTGTCCCCGCCAAAAAGCCAGCCCCCGACATCTACTGCTACACCCTGGAACAGATGGGGCTGCGCCCCCAGGAGTGCCTGGCCTTTGAAGACTCGGAGAACGGGCTGCGCTCGGCCCAGCAGGCGGGCGTCCCGGCCGTGGTGACAGTAAACAACTATACGCGGGAGCAAGACTTTTCGGGAGCGGCTTTGGTGTTGGATCACCTAGGGGAGCCTGGGCTGCCGTTTCAGGTGTTGGCGGGAAGGGCGGGATCCCACAGCCACTTTACTCTGGAGCTGGCTCGCCAAGTCCACGCTCAAGCCCTCGCCGGACAAGAAAAGTGACCCGAGAGCCCAATCTGCAACAGCGCCTCCGGGAGCACCTGCAGCAAGTAGCTCAGCCCCGCGATCCCGACTGGTCGCCTTTGGGCCATCGGCAGGTGGAGCAGTATGTCCAAAAACAGCTTTCCGAGTGCGGCCCGGTGGAGCCCTTCCCCTTTGAGGCCAATGGCTGCCAGCACCGCAACTGGATCTTGAAATTGCCGGGATCCCAGCCTAGCCGCAGGCCCATTTTAATCGGGGCCCACTTCGACGCCGCGCCTGCTACCCCCGGCGCCGACGACAACGCCAGCGGCGTGGCGGTGTTGCTGGAGTTGGCCCGCCATTTTGCTGCTGACCCTGCCCCTTCTCCTCTGTGGCTGGTGGCCTTCGACCTGGAAGAGCGGGGGATGATAGGCAGCAGGGCCTACGCCCGCTTTCTCAGACAACAGCGCCAGCCCCTGCGGCTGATGCTCTCTCTGGAGATGCTGGGCTACCGGGATCCCACGCCCGGATCCCAGCGCTACCCCGCCGGCCTGGAGCGGCTCTACCCCGACCGGGGAGATTACATCGGTCTCATTGGCAACTGGCCCGCCCTGGGGGATCTGCTTAGGCTGCAGCGCGGTTTTCAGCAGGTGGGGATCCCGTGTTGCTGGCTGCCAGCCGGCCAGCGGGGTTTGTTCCTGCCGGTTACCCGCCTCAGCGACCACTCCCCCTTTTGGGATGCGGGCTACCCTGCGGCTATGGTGACCGACACCGCCTTTTTGCGCAACCCCCACTACCACAAGCTGAGCGACACCCTCGAGACCCTAGATCTTGCCTTTTTGAGTGGGGTCTGCCGCGGCTTGAGGCAGGGTCTTGGATCCCTCTAGGCCGTGAGATCCCTCGATTCCCAACTCCCCTCTCCCTCTGGGAGAGGGGCTGGGGGTGAGGGTGCCTCTGGGAGAGGGGCTGGGGGTGAAGGCCAGCGGCGCGGGGCGCTTGGGCAGGCCTCCTCAGTACGGAGATCGCTCCAGGAGTTTCGCGATCCCTCGACTCCCGCTTGGGCGACAGAGGGAGATAATAGGCGGCATAGGCAAAGAGGGGAAAAGTTTGCCAAAAAACCTCCCTTAGCCTTTTGGGTCAAAACTTTCACAGGAGCCTTTTTCATGAATACCTTCGCCCAAGCCCCCAAAAAGTGCGTCTCTGCCGTTTTCAAAGAAGAAGCCAAAGTCCAAGAGTGCATCCAGCGCCTGCTCAACCGCGGTATCCCCAACGACCGCATCTCCATCATTGGCCGCAACTTTCAAACGGAAGCCAAAATTAGTGGCTTTATCACTCGCAAAGATGTGGTTCTCGATGGCTTGACCAGCGGCGCCATCTACGGATCCCTGTTTGGATCGCTGCTGGGGCTCCTCACGGGGGTAGGGGTGCTGTTTATTCCCTTTTTGGGGGCGGTGGTGGCCGCCGGGCCACTAGGAGCGGCGCTGCTGGGGGCAACCGGTGGCGCTCTCTACGGGGCGCTGGGAGCGGGGCTGGGATCCGCCCTCATTGCCCTGGGCATGCCACAGGAGAAGGCCGCCATCTACCAGACGCGGGTGCAGGCGGGCGAATTCCTGTTGGTGGTGCAGGTGCCGGAGGAAAAAGCGGGCGAAATCTACTTGCTGCTGCAAAGTGCCGGCGGCGAAGAGGTGGCCACTGCCGACTTGAACTTGCCCAGCGAGCCAGAGGGATCCCTGACTCCCGAAACCATCTCCCCCGAGATCCGCGCCGATCTCTCAGAAGAAGCCCAGCAAACCTTTGTGGAAGCCTATAACCAGGCCAAGGCAGAGGGCAGCCCGGTCACCCAGGCGCTGCTCAAGGCTTGGGAAAAGGTCAAACAAGTTTTCACAAGAGACGACAAGGGGATTTTCTCCAGGCGCAAACCCTAGGGGAGTGCTCTCAGGGGCAAGGACAGAGCTAAGTGTTTCTCCCTCGCTCTGGGTTTTCCGATTGCACCTCTAGCCTGAAGGTATCCTAAAAGCCTTAACCTGATTTCGTAGGGGTGAGCTTATGGCTGCGAGCGATTTCAAGGACTACTACCAGATCCTGGGCGTCAGCCGAGATGCCTCTTTAGAGGAGATCAAGCGCGCCTATCGCAAGCTGGCCCGCCAGTATCACCCCGACGTCAACCCCGGCAACAAGGCGGCCGAGGAGCGCTTCAAGCAGATCAACGAAGCCTACGAGGTGCTCTCGGATCCCGACAAGCGGCGGCGCTACGACCAGTTTGGCCAGTACTGGCAACGGGTGGGCAGCGGCGCGGCGGCGGGGCCGGGCATGGAGGGATTTGCCCAGTACGCCAGCTTCGAGGACTTCATCAACGAGCTTCTGGGCCGCATGGGATCCCGCCGCGGCGGCTTCCAGGGCTTCACCACGGGGTTTGGGCCGTTTGTCTCGGTGGATCTGCCAGGGCAAGACGTAGAAGCCACGCTGGGCCTCACCTGGGCAGAGGCCTTCCACGGCACCCAAAAGCGGCTGAGCGTGGATGGCGAAACCCTCACCATCCGCATTCCTCCCGGCGCCAAACCGGGCAGCCGCATCCGCGTCAAGGGTAAAGGCCAATATAGCCCCTTTGGCGGGCCGAGGGGGGATCTCTACCTCACCCTGGAGCTGCCCCCGCACCCCTTCTTCCGCTTCGACGGCGACAACCTGCTCTGCGAGCTGCCCATCACCCCTGACGAGGCGGTTTTGGGCGGCACAGCGGAAGTCCCCACCCCCACCGGTCGGGTGCAACTGAAGATCCCCGCCGGCGTCGATAGCGGCCAGACCCTGCGGCTGCGCGGCCAGGGCTGGCGGGATCCCCAAGGGCAGCGGGGCGACCTGCTGGTGCGGCTGAAGGTTGTCACGCCCAAATCCCTCTCCCCCACTGAGCGGGATCTCTACGAGAAGCTGCGGCAAAATCGGAGCTGGGATCCCCGCGCCTACTTGCAGGAGGTGAGGCTATGAGCTTGGCCATTGTGCGGGTAGAAGAACGGCTCTACACCTTTGAGCAGGCCAGTGAAGTAGCCGGGATCCCGACCCACCTGCTGGAGTGGCTGCTGTTGCAGGGGCTGGTGGAAGCGCAAAGCAGCTACCTCACCCCCCAACAACTGCGGCGCCTGCTGCAGATGATCCGCCTGCATCGGGACTTGGGCCTCAACTGGGTTGGGGCGGCCATGGTTTTGGATATGGCCCAGGAAATTGCCCGCCTCAGGGCGCAGCTACACTACTACCGCGGAGGCTAAGCAGCCCAAGCCTCCATCTCCCTTAAATCCCGCAAGTCAGGAGAACTTCTCTATGGAACAAGTCGTCCGACGCAGCCAAGTGGTGGGCCTGCTGGCCCTGGATAGCAGCACTGCCACGGCCCTGGGCACTGTCGAAGAAATCTGGGTCGATGGACAAGGGCGGGTCTGCTACTTCACCAGCCAGCAGGGCTACACCCCCCTGGAGCAAATCTCTCTCATCGGGCCGGACGCGCTGCTGACCTACTCCACCGTCTTCGCCACTCCGGCAACGCCGCTTAGCTCCCTCTACCGGCGAACCGTGCGTATTGGGGATCAGCCGGTGGGCTGGATCGAGGATTTTCTCTTCGATTGGGAAACCGGAACGATTGCCGCCTACATCCTGGGGGGCAGCATCGCCGAGCCCTGGGGAGGGCGCGCCGTCCTGTTGCCGGAGGATGTAGAGGCCATCGACGTAGATGCCGTGGTGGTCAAGGAAGATGCGCCGCAGCGCCTCAAATCAGAAACTGAGGGCCTAAAGAACTTTTGGAGCGAAAAGTCTCGCCAAGTCAAGCAGCTCATCCAGCGCATGGGGGATCGCCTCAAATCCCTGGTCGGCCCCCAGGATCCGCCGGAGGTGGTGCGCGTCAAGGTCAAGCAAGTGCGGGACGAGCTGGCCAAAGGGGGCAAGTTCGACCTCTCCCTGCTCGATGAGGCGGCAGAGTTTTTGCAGCAAAAATGGACAACCTGGCAGCAGCGCCTTAGCCGCGCCGCCCAGCGCATGCAAGCTGCCCTCCAGGCCGCCTGGGAAAAGCTGACCGAATGATGCTCCAACTCCCCTCTCCCAAAGGGAGAGGGGATGGGGGTGAGGGAATAGCCCTAGCTGACAGAGGGCAGGTTTTTCCGCTAGGATTAAAAATCGCTGTCAATGCTCGGATCAGGTTGCAAGACCCCTAGGGGCACCTGTACGGCAAGGAAAAGGCATGACCTACGCAATTGTGGAAACCAGTGGCAAGCAGCTTTGGGTAGAGCCAGGGCGCTTTTACGACGTCGATCGCCTGCCCGGCACAGAGGAAAACAGCCCCTTGGCCCTGTCCCAGGTGTTGTTAATCAACCACGAGGGACAGGTGACGCTAGGGCATCCGTATGTTCCCGAGGCAGTGGTCAGGGCACGGGTCTTGCAGCACCGCCGCGGCAACAAAATCATCGTCTACAAGATGAGGCCGAAGAAGGGAACCCGCAAAAAGAGAGGACACCGGCAGCCGCTCACCCGCGTGCTGATCGAGTCCATCGAACTCAACGGCACAACCCTGGCCACGGCCCAGTCTGCTCCGCCATCCACTTCTGAGGCGACCACTGACACCACAGGGATCCCAGCGGCGGAGGAATAGATCCTAAACTCAGGATCCCAACTTATCTTTGGCGACGACACAGTTGCAGAGGAGGCGTTATGGCTCACAAGAAAGGAACCGGCAGTACCCGCAACGGTCGCGACTCCAATGCCAAGCGGCTGGGGGTGAAGTGCTTTGGCGGCGAGCTGGTGCACCCTGGCTACATTTTGGTGAGACAGCGGGGCACCAAGTTTCATCCAGGGGTGAACGTGCGCCGCGGCGGCGACGACACCTTGTTTGCGGTGGCCACCGGCATTGTTACCTTTGAGCGCTACGGCAAGTGGCGGAAAAAGGTGAGCGTCTACCCGGTTGAGGCGGCTGCCCAATAGGCAGTGAGCTTCCCGTTCTGGCTGGGCAACTGGGCAAGACAGCTCAACTGGTTCCATTCCTCAGCCTGCAGCTGGGCAAAGGGGGGATCCTGGCTTGGCCCAATCCCAATCCTGTGTGGAGCGCCTGTGAGATCCAGGGCTGTGCGGGTGTACTTGTTTCGGGGAGTGGGGTTGCTCCACCTTATCGCTGGGGTGGCGTACCTCTACTGGCGCATCAGCGAGGGGCTGACCGGTCTGGGATCCCTTCTGTTTTGGGGGGCAGAGCTGTACGTTTGGCTGGCGGCGGTGGGCTTTATCCTCAGCCGCTATCCCCAGGTGCCGCAGGAGGGGGTGCCCGCGCCCGAGGTGCTGCGGCGGGCGTTTTTTCAACTGCCGCGGGTGGACGTGCTGGTGCTGCGCCAGCGGGATTCCGTGGAAGCGACCCGGCAGACGGTGCTCTCGGCCCTGCGCCTGGATTACCCCTGGGAGCGGCTGTTTGTCCATATTGTGGATCGGGTGGAAGATGCGGAGATGGCTAAAGTGGCGCGGGCCATCCCCTGCGAGTACTGGTCTTGCCCAAGCCCCACGACCGATCCCCTAGCCTACATGCTGGGATCCGGCCAGCTCCAGGGAGAATATCTGCTCCTGCTGCATCCCGGCCATTTTGTCGAGCCGGATTTTTTGTGGCAGACGTTGCCCCTGTTTTACGACTTTCCGGAGCGGGCCCCGATTGCCAATGCCACCGGCTTTGTGCAGGCAACGCTGCGCACCCTGGGCCAGCCCAGGGCGGTTCACCCGCTGCAGCAGCTTTTGGCGGTGGGATCCCAGGGCTACCAGGCGGCGCCGCTGCTGGGATCTGGCTGTCTCATTCGGCGGGCAGCTTTGGAGGGGATCCCGCAAATCGACATTCGCCGCCCTGTGCAGTTGGGGTGTCAGATGCACTGCCGCGGCTGGCAGTCCCACCTAGTGCGCCCAGCCCAGGTCACTGGCATTTTGTTGCCGTTGCGCAACCGCCGCGTCGCTCTGCTGGCGGTGTTTTCTGCCCTGCGGGAAAACCCCTTCTGGAGCAAGCCCACCACGCAGCAGCAGCGCTTTCAGTACCTGTGGCTGGCCCTCTGGGCTGCGGGCGGGGTGGCGGAGCTGGCCTATTTGGCGGTGCCCATCCTCTTTCTCTGCACAGGCTGGATGCCGGTGCCGGCCTTTGATAGAGTCTTCTTTGCCTGGTTTCTTCCCTACGCCCTGCTGGGGCGCCTCACCTGGCTGTTGGCTTTTCCCCCGTCGCTGTGGGGAGCGGCGTGGCAGTCGGAGCGGCAGACGGGCAGCCAGTTTTTCCAGTCCATCCAGGCGCTGGTGCAGGCGGTGCGGGGGGTGCCCCCCTACCCCGAACAGCCGTCCCAGCTTTCCCTCGGCCCGCAGGCGCTGGCTATTGTGCTGACGTTGTTGGCCATGGGGGTGGGATCCCTGCGCTTTGCCGGCAACTGGGATCCAACCTGGCCAGAGCTGCTGTTTGGCCTAGTCTGGGCCTTCTACAACCTGATGGTTCTAACGGTGCGCCCGGACGATCACGATTTTGCCGGCTTTGCCTTGCGTAGCCACAACCCGGCAGCGGAAGAAACAACAGATGCGCTCTCCAACTCCTAGGGCTGCCAAGCCAGGCACACCGCAAAGCCAAATCCCCCTATTATTCCGCTGTTGCATGGAGAGCATAGAGAAAATGGCCGGCTGCCCCGGCGGAAGTGGTCAACAGCTATGCTGGAAGAAGGATAGGATAGCTAGATCGGCAGAGGTTGCCCCTGCCTTTCCGGGAGGTGTACGGAGGGGGAGGGGCGATCCCTGGCCGAGCCGCCCTTGTGGTTTGCAGGATTGAGCGTGGTCTTCTAGCTTAAAAACAACACATCTGTGGAGTCAGAAAGACCCCCCCTTCGACTGTTTCCCCTGGGCACGGATCCCCGCCGGCAGGGCTGTGCCTACTGGCTGGAGATGGGATCCCACCGCTTGCTCCTCGATTGCGGTTTGCCTGCTTCCTCCCTCTTCAAGGCCCTGCCAGGGATCCCGGATGCGGTGATCTGCAGCCATGCTCACTTTGACCACCTGCAGGGGCTGCCCGCCTTTTATCGTCGCTACCCGCAGGTGCCTATCTATGCCACTCCCCTGACCGCCCACTTGGCGGGCGGCCTGTGGGAGCGGGGCGTTTGGCCGGGCTACGACCGGGAAATTCGCTTTCCTCCCTTTCGGGCACTGCCCTTTGGCCAGGCACGAGAGATCCTGCCCCATCTGATGCTCACCTTTTTCACAGCCGGGCACCTGCCGGGAGCAGCGGCAACCCTGCTGCAAAATACCCAGACCACTCCGGCCCAAACCTGCGTCTACACCGGCGACTGTTCCCTGGCCTCAACCCGCTTTGCCCCCGGCTTGGATCTCACCGCTTTGCGCCATTGGCAGCCGGACGTGCTGCTCATCGAAGCCTCGCTGGGATCCACTCGCCATCCGCCCCGTCGCCATCTGGAAAACCGCCTGCTGGAGCGTCTGATCAGCGCCTTGGCAGCAGGGCAGACGGTGCTGTTTCCGCTGCCGGTGTTGGGGCTGGGGCAGGAGCTGCTCTTCCTCCTCAAAGCCCACCACCGCTTTACCCAGGCTTCCCAAGAGCTGACCGTGTGGGTGGCGCCGGGGCTGGCGGCAGGCTGCAACCTCTACGAACGCTTGCTCCCCTACCTGCCGGAGCCGGTGCGCAATTTCGCCACCTATCAGCCCTTGTTCTGGGAAGACCGCCTGCAGCCGCGGGTGCAGCCCCTCACGGAGGCGGATCCCCTGCCCCAGGGCCTGTTGCTGTGCGATGCCGATGCCGGGCCTGAAGCCTGGGATCCCATCTGGTCGCGCTTGCTGGCCCAGCCGCAGCGCTCCTGTCTGCTGGTGCGGCTGCCGGAAGTGGAGCTGGCCACCCCCTTTGACCAATGGCCAGCGCCGCTGCGCTCCCGCATCGGAGTGGAGTGGCTGGCTTGGCACAGCCACAACGACGTTGGGCATCTGACCCAGATCGTCCACACCTTTCGCCCCCAACATGTGGTCTTGGTGCACGCCAGCCCCCAGCAGGCGCAGGATCTGGCGGATCTGCCGGAGCTGTGCAACCGTTACCATGTCCACTGCCCCCAACCCGGCCATTGGTTGGAGCTGCCCGACAGCCGCCTGCAAACCCAAGTCAAGCCGTCAGAATTTCCCAGGGATCCCGCCTTGCGCTACGAGGGGGAGGTGGAAGAGATCTGGCAGGAACAGGGCTCGCCCCGCGCCTTGGCCGGCGTACAGGTACGGCTGCCCCCTCAGATTGCCCAGGATCCCCGCTGGGCCGCCTGGGCTGAGACTGGCTTGGTGGAGGCCCGCTGGCAGGGATCCGAACTGGTGTTGCGCGGCCTTTCGCCGCGGGAGCTGATCCGCCCGGCAGGGGCCGCCCCCGCACCAGCAGGAATCGTGCCGCGTCCAAAACAGCCTTCTGCCTCCACCGATAACGGTGGCAGAAAGTGCCAGAACTGCCGCTTTGCCCGCCAGATCTTAACCTCACAAGCCCAAGCCTTTCGCTGCGACCAAGAGCGCTCCCCCCTCTACCGCCTCCGGGTGGATCCGCAAGGAAGCTGTCCCTACCATCAGCCGCTGGAAATCCGCTCTTCCGGTTAGTCAGCCCCCGAAGCCCCAGCAGCCCAAAGGCTAGAATGGGGCCAGTCGCGGTACCCACCATGCTTGAGCAACAACCCTGGGCAGATCGTCGCCAGGGGCTAGTCGGATCCCTGGAGCGCCCTACCACACCCCACCTGCCCGTGGTGCAAATGGTCGGGGTGAACAAAGTCTACCCACTGCCGGAAGGCAGCTTTCAGGCCCTCTACGATATCGACTTGGCGATCGAGGCAGGGGAGTATTGCGCCATCATGGGGCCCTCTGGCTCCGGCAAGTCCACCCTGATGAACCTCATGGGCTGCCTGGATCGGCCCAGCTCAGGGCGCTACTGGCTGGACGGCGTGGAAGTCTCTACTCTGACGGATCGGGAGCTGGCCCGGATTCGCAACCAAAAGATTGGCTTTGTCTTCCAGCAGTTTCACCTCCTGCCCCTCTTGACGGCTCTGGAGAACGTGATGCTGCCCCTGGCCTACGCCGGGATCCCGGAGCCAGAGCAACGCCGGCGGGCCAAGCAAGCTTTAGAACAAGTGGGCTTGGGGAGCAAGCTGCACCAGCGCCCGGCTCAACTCTCCGGCGGCCAGCAGCAGCGGGTGGCCATCGCCCGTGCCATCGTCAACCGGCCACAACTGTTGTTGGCTGACGAGCCTACAGGAGCCCTGGACAGCCGCACCGGCCAGGAAGTGCTCAACCTCTTTGCCGAGCTGCACCGCCAGGGCATTACCCTTGTCGTGGTTACCCATGACCTGGAAGTGGCCCAGGCCGCCCAGCGCATCATCCGCGTTGCCGATGGGCATTTGCTGGTCTAGGCTGCGATCCAACGGGGGCCTATCGGGAACGAGCCGGCTTGCGCTAGCCTAAACGCAACTGAGCGCTCGGCCAGTGAGGATCGGCCCATGAAATTGATCGAAGATATCATCCGATTTTTGGAGACCCGCCTAGAGGAATTCCTCAAAGCCCACCCAGAGATCGAGTTGCAAGCCCTCGACGAGCAGTTGCGCCAGCAGGAAGAAGAAACTCGACGGCTGCGGCAGGAAAGCTTGGCCCAGAAGCAAGCCCTGAGCGAAGCTCTCGCCAAGCTGGGCGAGGAGATCAAGACCTGGCACTTTCGCATCGAAAAAGCCGAGCGGGCCAACCGCCCCGACCTGGCCGAAGGGGCGCGTCGACGGGAAGCCGAGCTTTTGGAGAAAGGAAGCCGGTTGTTCAACCAAGGGAAGGCTCTGGAGGAGAAAATCCAGCAACTGGAAGCTCTGCTGCCGCAAATTGCCCGGCGCCGCCAAGAGGTGAAAACCAAGCTGCAAGAAGTCAAGGCCGCCCAAGCCAAAACTGCCGCCGAGCCGGCTTGGGGCTTCAGCCCCTGGGGAAAACCGTTTGAGGAAGATAAGTTGGAGGAGGAATTTCGCCGGCTGGAGATGCGGCTAGAGGTAGAGAAGGAATTGCATGACATGAAGAAAAAGGTGGGGGAACAGCAGCGGCGGTAGCAGCCTGGCCTGTGTCTAAAAAAACTCTGTTAACCTCGAATCCAGTTGCAACAGCCGAACCAAAATCAAGCTGGGTGGAACCTACGATTTGCGCTCTCGGTCTCAAGAGCCGGAGCGAAATCGTTTCGGCAACTTTCTCGGCCACCGAACGAGAAGGAAAGCCCCTCTTCTCCACCAAGAGTGGTACGCTATTGGGCATGAATGAGCTCTATCTAAATCACCCTACATTTGGTTTGCTCTACGGCCTGTGTCGGGTTAACGAAGGGGAGGCCATCTTCACCACCCTTTATGCCCAAAGGCTGTTTTTTCGGGTCTACTTCAAGCCCCCCGCTGACGACGACCCGTCTGCTGTGGAAGAATTGGTCTTTGATCCGATTAGCCGCAACGAAGCCCGCCAAGTTCTCGAAGAGCAGATGCGCTTGCTGCGCCGCGCCAATCGCAAAGACGAGCTGGAACATCTGCAGTTGGTTTACAAACGCACCTTTTCCTAAGCCGCTCTAGAATTGCGACAGAAAGCGCAGGTCGCTGCTGTAGAACAGCCGGATATCCTGAACGCCGTGCAGGAGCATGGCCACCCGCTCAACGCCGATCCCTGCCGCAAAGCCGGTGTAGCGCTCCGGGTCATAGCCGACCGCCTGAAATACATTGGGATCCACCATGCCGCAGCCAAAAATTTCCAGCCACTTGGAGCCAAAACGCACATCCATCTCGGCAGAAGGCTCCGTGAACGGAAAATAGCTGGGCCGGAAGCGGGTTTCTCGCTGGCCCAACAGGCGAGTGACAAACTCCTTGAGGGTGCCCTTCAGGTCGCAAAAGGTGAGGTTCTGGCCCACCGCCAAGATTTCCATTTGGTGAAACACAGCCGAGTGGGTGGCATCGACACTGTCGCGGCGCATCACTCGCCCGGCATGCACAATGCGCAGGGGCGGCTGGTGTTGCTCCATATAACGCACCTGCACCGAAGAGGTTTGGGTGCGCATCAGATAGCCCTTTTCCAAATAGAGGGTATCCTGCATGTCCCGCGCCGGGTGGTCGGCGGGGGTGTTGAGGGCCTCGAAGTTGTAGTACTCTGTCTCGATCTCCGGGCCGTGGACCACCGTGTAGCCCATCCCCACAAAGATATCGAGCATGCGGTCGATGGTGGCCTGCAAAGGGTGAATCCGCCCTAGAGGCCGGCGCGGCCCCGGCATAGTGACGTCCAGCCGCTCCGCCTCCAGGCGAGCCTGGAGCTGAGCTTCGGCCAGGGCGCGTTTGCGCTCATCCAGCCTAGATTGCAGGGCCTCTTTGAAGGTGTTGGCCAAAGCGCCAATGGCAGGCCGTTCTTCCGGGGGCAGCTTCCCCATGCCCCCCAAGATCTTGGAGAGCTTCCCCTTCTTGCCCAAATAGTCGATGCGGATCTGCTCCAAGGCGTCCAGATCGGCGGCCTGCGCCACCTGGGCAAGCGCCTCACCTTGGAGGGTGAGAAGCTGTTGGCGAAGCGTGTCTCGTTCGTCTTGCATGGGGAAAGTTCATTCGCACATTCGCGTCAGCGTTGCCGAGCAGCCGGCAGACAAGGATCCCTATTGGACATGTAGCGGGCCGCAGTTGCTTTCTCCCAAAGTATCATCTTTCACCGACGGCGCCGAGATTGGCAAGGGATTCTCTTCCCACCTACTGCAGCAGCTCCGCCTGCCAATCGACAACCTTGCGAAAGCGAAAAGGGCCGGCCACAGCTCCCCACACCTGGCGGTGGGTAACCGGATCCATGCCGCGATCGTGGCTGCAAAACTCGTTCTCGCTCAGGTGCAAGGTGGTCTGCAAATAGGTGGTTTGACCGTTGCGCACCACGCAACAGCGGCAACCCGGCTCCGTCACGCCGACAAAAAGGGATCCCTGCCTCTTCACCTGCACATCACACCCCGGCAGGTAGGCCAGATCGGCAGCGCTCAGTTGGCTGAGTTGCTCCGCCCTCCCCCGAGCACACCCCCGCCACCGCTGCGGCTGCAGAGGACGGTAGTTGCGGATCACGATCCCGTCCCCCACTTGAGTGAGTTCCACCACTGCCTGACGATAGGGCTCCTCCAAATGGCCGCTGTAAGCCTGCTCCACATAAAAGCCGATTCCCCCCAGCACAGCAGTTGGCAAGGGGCGATAGGCCACCCGGATCGAGGCAAAAAAAGGTGGGTTCTCCCAGGCTTGCTCTTGGTTGCTGAAGTCTCCCGCCAGCCAACGTGCCATCTGCAACAGCTCAGGGGAAGAGGTGGACTCCAAGCAGTTCGACATAACCACGCATCCAGAAATACCGTAGGGACTTATACCGAAAATCCCAGGCGGTCGATGAAAACCTGCTCAGATTTTCCCCTAACCTCTGCTCTGCCGAGGAGGTTCCACAAATGTTAAATTATGTATCCTTTATGAGAAGGTTTGCGTGGATACTGAAGCGGGCTTGCCTCTTGGCCGAAAGCCACAATCACGGTTTATATTTTTCTTCATGTCGTAAAGCTGTGTAAAGTAACATTTTTTTCTGTAAAAACTAAGGCCCTGAAGGATGGAGAGAAGAGGGCGGGATTGCCCGTCTAGATGAGGATCCAAGACTTTTTGCGGCAAGTAAAGTCCCTTTACATTTTTTGATTCAATTGCTCCCTGTCCTCGCGATAGAAAAAGACTGGAAACAAGGCGAGCCAGATTTTCCTCATCTGTCCAGTTCAGGTTGTCGGCAGTGGAGGATCTTTAAGAAGCGGGATCCGTTGACATGTGTCGGCAAGCGGCTTCGCCTGCGAGGCCGTTTGACTGGAGGTGGGTCGAGGATTAGCTTGCCCATCTTGTTTCTACGGGCTTTGATCCCGTGGGCAGGTCTGTTGGGACAAGGAGCTGTGCCAACGGTGCCGGTCGGCATCAGGGATCGGGGCATTGCTGCATTCCTGGCTGGCGGGAGCTTCCACTTCCGCGGCAGGGAGTGACGATTCATAACCTCTTTTGCTTTCGCTAGGAGATTTAAAGCCATGAACGATGTATTTGGCAAAGTTGTTGCGCAAGCTGATTCCAAAGGCGCTTTCTTGGGAGAAAACGAGTTTGCGGCTCTGCAGCAGGTGATTGCCGAGGGGAACAAGCGCTTGGACGCCGTGAACCGCCTCACCAGCAACGCTTCTAAAATTGTGACCGATGCCATCCGTCAGTTGTTTGCCGAGGAGCCCAATTTGAACGCTCCCGGCGGCCCTGCTTATCCCAGCCGCAACGTGGCCGCCTGTATGCGGGATATGGATATCATCCTCCGCTACATCACCTATGCGGTGGCAGCCGCCGACCCCAGCGTGCTGGACGAGCGCTGCTTGAACGGCTTGCGGGAAACCTATCAGGCGCTGGGCACCCCTGGCAGCTCTGTGGCCAACGGCATTCAAAAAATGAAAAAAGCTGCGGTGGCGGTGGTGAGCGATCCCAACGGCATCACCCGGGGTGATTGCAGCGCTTTGATCGCCGAAATCGAGTCCTACTTCGATCGCGCCGCTGCTGCCGTGGTCTGATAGGGCCGGAATCTCCATCGCTTTGCCTGGAACAGTCGGATCCTAGGGTGAAGGCCGCCGTGGAGTTCAACTCGGGTTGGCCTGGGATCCCTGAGAAGACAACCTTTTTTGCAGTCATTTTGCAGTTAAGCCGCTTTTGCAGTGTTGGATTTTTGCGTTGAGCTTAAGTAAAGGAGCGTTTTGAATCATGCAAACCCCTATTGTCGATGCCATTGCTACCGCGGATAGCCAGGGGCGCTATCTGAGCAACAGCGAGTTGCAGGCCATCAACGGCCGTTTTCAGCGGGCTGCCGCCAGCATGGAAGCTGCCCGTGTCCTGAGCAGCCGTGCCGAAGAGCTGGTGCGCGGCGCCACCGAGGCCGTCTATGCCAAGTTCCCCTATACCACTCAGCCTGGGGGACAATGCCACACCCAAGCGGGCAAAGACAAGTGCGCCCGCGACGTGCGCCACTACCTGCGCTACATCACCTACTGCTTGGTAGCCGGTGGCACCGGCCCGTTGGACGAGTATCAGTTGGCCGGGATCCGCGAGATCAACGCCGCTTTTGAACTCTCCCCCAGTTGGTTTATCGAAGCGCTACGCTACATCAAAGCCAACCATGGCCTGACGGGGCAAGCGGCCACCGAAGCCAACACCTACATCGACTACGCCATCAACGCGCTCAGCTAGGTTCTGCAGCTTGGGATCCCCCAAAAAGGTGGCCAGCCCGGCGCTTGAGGGGGATAGCGAAGAAAGGTTGTCGAGGGCAACGGTGGCGAGAAAGGGATCCCTTTGGCCGGTTGGGTCTGAGGATCTCTCCCCCAGAGGGAAAAGCGCCGCTGTTGCTCTCGCTTCAACCCCATATTTGTGCTGCTGAGGGTTGTTGAGTTGAGAGGTGAACCCAAGCAGCCTTTTCAAGCTTTTTTCAAAGTTAATCCAGCCAGTTTCATCATGAGGAATTAACATGAGTGGAATCACAGCGGCAAGCCGAATGGGGATCCGGGGCATTACAGAGACGACTCCCTTAGAATTGCGCCCTAATGCCAGCCAGGATCAGCTCAATGCGATCCTGCGGGCCATCTATCGCCAGGTGCTGGGCAACGATCACCTGTTTGGCGCAGACAGGAAGGAGCTGGCCAGTGCGGAATCGCTGCTACGGCGGGGCAGCCTGACGGTGCGGGAGTTTGTGCGCTTAATCGCCAAGTCCGAAGCCTACAAGAGGCGGTTTTTGTACCCTAACTCCCAGACCCGCGCCATCGAGCTCAACTTCAAGCACCTGCTGGGGCGAGCTCCCACCAGCCCTAAGGATATTGCCCGACACCTGGACATCTACCACGCTGGGGGCCACAGCGCGGAGATCGATTCCTACATCGACAGCCCAGAATACCTGGAAGCCTTTGGCGACAACATCGTCCCCTATCCGCGCGGGTTTGAATATCGCAAGGCCCATACCACCCGCGACTTCACCAACCTTTTTGCCCTCTACGGGGGCTACGCCAACAACGACCGTTCCCAGGGGCGCAGGCCGCGCTTGATGGTACCCCTCGCCACCGGCTTTACCCCGGCCATCCGCCGCATCGGGGTGCGGGGGCTGCTGCCCCCCAGCCCCATTACCAAACACTTGGGGCCGCCAACGGGCCAGTCCGATCGCATGTTCTGCATTGAGGTGACGCGGCTGCTTAACCCGCCCTCGGCCCTGGCCACCTCCAGCCGGGTGCGCAAATCCAACCAGCAGATCTTTGTCTCTGCCGATCAGCTCTCGGCGACGATGCAGCGGCTGCTCAAGTCGGGCGCCAAGATCGTCAGCGTCCGCAGCGCTTGAGGCCTCTGCAGGCGCTCTGGCCTGTTGATGCTATGACCACGGCTGTTCCTTCAGATCTCCCTCCGGCCGCCGACCTCACCCCCGCTGGCCAGATCGCCAAGCTGCGCCATGGGGATCCGGGGGAACGTTACTACGCGGCTTGGTGGCTGGGGCGCATGCGCATCCCCGAAGGGATCCCGGCCCTGATCGAAGCCTTGGCCGATGAGACAGATCGCACCACGCAGGGGGGATATCCGCTGCGGCGCAACGCCGCCCGTGCCCTGGGCAAGGTGGCCTCCCCTGCTGGGATCCCGGCTCTGAAAGAGGCTTTACGCTGCTCCGATGGCCAAGTGGTGGCAGCAGCAGCCCAGGCGCTGGTGGAGATCGCCCTAGCCAATAATCTGGATCGGGATCCCAGGCAAGCCGAAGAGCTGGGAGTGGCGTTGCTCGAAGGGCTGCGCTGGGTGGAGCAGGGTCTGCAAACAGAAGCGCCTGCCGCCTTGGAGGCTTTGATCGAGGCGCTTGGACAGTTGCAGGTGGCTGCCGCCCTGGGGCAGATCCGCCCTTACCTAGAGCACCCCTCAATTCGCCTCCAATGCGCGGCAGCGCGGGCCTGTTACCGGCTGACAGGGGATCCCACTTTTGTCCAACCGCTACTGTCGGTGTTGAGCCACCCCAACATCCATCTGCGGCGGGCTGCCCTGCTGGATCTGGGGGCCAGCGGCTATCTGCCGGCGGCCCAAGCCATGGCAGCGGCAGCGGTGGAGGCCAATATCAAGCTGCTCGCCCTCAAGCAGTTGGTGGAGCTGAACCTCAGACGGGGAAAAGAGGCCGGCACCGACCTGCACCAGGTGCTACGGCTAATCGACGAGCTGCTCTAATTCTCTGGATAGGGAGACGACCTCGACCCAAAGTTGACACCCAACTGCTTATTTTGTTAATTTCGATACAGAATAAAATTGGGTTTTACCCTCTGAGCTGCGCCGAGGAAGCCGAAGCTGTTGTCTAACGGCTCTCAACAAGCTGGCTCAGGGGCGTCGCTTTCTTCCTCAGCTCTTTAAAGATCGCCGCAGTCTATTTGGGGGAGTCTTCCTATGCAACTGACCTACCGGGGCATTGCCCACGACTTTGTCCCTTCTGCCCCCGCAACCTGCCAGCGGCAGGAGGTGCCAACGCGCTACCGGGGCCTGGCGTGGAGCTGGCCAGCCCAATCGGCAGTTGTGTCGCTGCCACAGTTTTCTGCCTTGAGGTATCGAGGCCTTGTCCTCAATCCGGCGGCGAAGGCAGCGAGCAGGGTGCCGGCGGCTATTTCCCCGCGCAAGGACTTTATAACCTTGGTCGAAGAAACCCATCGGCAAAACCTGCTGCGGCGACTACAAGAGCGCATTCGCGCTGCCCAGGCCCGCGGCGACGAGCATCTGTTGCGGCAACTGGAGCAGGAGCGACAACTGCTGGCCTGAGCTCTGCCTTGCCCTCCCTCCAGAGGTCGGGAGAATCCGGGATAATGGTGCTGCCCTATGCCGAAGCGAGGGGGGTAGCGGCTGTGAGCCTGTGGGTGAATCCTGGGAAGATTAGGGCATCCCGACAGTTGCCCATTGCCAAGGCGGCGGTGGGGAGCTAGGGGTATGAAAGAGTCTGCCCCGCGAATCCCATCCGCCGCGTCTTCTCCACCCCGTTCCTTGCTCTCGGTAGCAGGGCTGGTGGCAGGGGCCACGCTGCTCAGCAAGGGCATGGGGTTTATCCGTCAGGCCCTAATCGCGGCAGTCTACGGCTCGGGGACAGAGTACAGCGCCTTTAGCATAGCCTATGTCCTGCCTGGCTTTTTGTTGATCTTGCTGGGCGGGATCAACGGCCCCTTTCACAGCGCCATCGTCAGCGTGCTCAAAAAGCAGCAGCCGGGAAGAGAGGATCCGGCCCGTTGGCTAGAGTCCATTTCTACCTTGGTGGGCTGCCTGCTCTTAGCGGTGACGTTGGGCCTCTGGTGGGGAGCCGACTGGGTGGTGCGCCTGAGCGCACCAGGGGCCAGCCCCGAAGTGCATGCTCTTGCCGCCGAGCAGTTGCGGATCATGGCGCCGCTGGCCTTGCTCTCGGGCTGGATTGGCATTGGCTTTGGGGCGCTGAATGCGGCCGAGCACTACCTCTTGCCCGCCCTTAGCCCGTTGATCTCCAGCTTGTCAGTCATTGGGATCCTGCTCGCGTTGGGATGGACGGGGATCCCGACGTTGCTGGCCTGGGGGGTGCTCATCGGGGCCATCGCCCAGTGGTTGGCGCAGGTGCCGCTGCAGCAGCGGCTGGGGCTGGGGCGGCTGCGGCTGCGCTTTGAGTGGGGATCCCCGCCGGTGCGGGCGGTGGGCCTGCTGCTGTTGCCGGCGGTGATCTCCTCCGGCATGATCCACATCAATGTCTATGTGGATCTCTTTTTTGCCTCCTTCGTGCCCGGGGATCGCACCATCGGCAACTTGGGCTATGCCCAGCTTTTGGTGCAAACCCCCCTGGGGATCCTCTCCAACATGGTGCTGGTGCCCCTGATGCCTCTCTACGCCCAGCTGGCGGGGGATGGATCCCGCTGGCCGGAGCTGCGCCAGCGTATCCGCCAAGGGCTGATGGTGACGGCCATCCTCACCCTGCCCCTGGCGATGGTGCTGGTGGCCCTGGCCGAACCTATCGTTCAAGTAGCCTACCAGCGCGGTCGCTTTACGCCGGAGGTGACCCAGGAGGTGGCGGCCCTGCTGATGGCTTATGGGCTGGGGATGACCTGTTACCTGCTGCGGGATGTGCTGGTGCGTATCTTCTACGCCCTGGAGGATGGGGCTACGCCCCTGCACATCAGCGGCCTGGCCATCGGCCTCAACGCCCTGCTGGACTTCCTGTTTTTGCCAACCTTTGGAGCACCGGGCATTGCCTTGGCCACGGCAGGCGTTAACCTGATGGCTCTGATTGGGCTGGGGATCCGCCTCCACCAGCGCTTGCCGGAGATCCCCTGGCAGGAGATGGGGCAGGCCCTGCTGCCGTTGCTGGGGATCACCGCCTTGGCCGGGGGCCTCAGCCATTGGCTGTGGACGCAACTGCGCTCCCACGAGATTCTCGGCTCTTCTCTAATCACCGCCGCCCTCTGGGCCGGTCTGGCCGCCGGCATCGGTCTCAGCTTGTTTGCGGCAGGGGCCCTGTATCTGCGGATCCCGGAAGTGAACTGGCTGGCAGCCCAGATCCAGACGCGCCTGAGCAAGATTGCCAGCCAGCGATCTCCATCCAGATCCTAGGCAGGCCCGACTAGCTGATGGCTTCGAGGTAGTCTCGCACTCGGTTGCGCCGCTTCGGCTGCCGCAGCTTTTGCAGGGCTTTGGCCTCGATTTGCCGTACCCGCTCCCGCGACAGATCCAAGGCGCGGCCAATTTCCGCCAGCGAGTAGGTGCGCCCATCCCCCAACCCAAAGCGCATGCGGATCACATCCCGCTCGCGGCTGGTGAGATCTGCCAGCAACTGCTGTAGATCGCGATGCAGGGCCTCCCGCATCATCGTCTCTTCGGGGGAGATGTCGTCGGTTTCCAGCAGATCCCCCAGCTCAGTGTCCTTGTCTTTGCCCACCTTGGTTTCCAGAGAAACCGAGCGCGGCACCCGCACCAGCAGCTCCCTGACCTGGGGCACCGTCATCTCCAGCTCGGAAGCAATATCCTCAATGGTGGGGGTACGGCCTTTCTCCTGGGAAAGCTTGCGCTGGGCTTTTTTGATCTTGTTCAGCTTCTCGGTGATGTGAACGGGCAAGCGGATAGTGCGGCTCTGGGTGGCGATGGCGCGGGTGATGCCCTGCCGGATCCACCAGTAGGCGTAGGTGCTGAAGCGATAGCCCTTCTTGGGATCGAACTTCTCCACCGCTCGCTCCAGGCCCAGCGTGCCCTCTTGGATCAAGTCCAGCAGCTCCAGGCCGCGATTTTGATATTTTTTCGCCACCGACACCACCAGGCGCAGGTTAGCTTTGATCATGTGCTCTTTGGCGCGCTTGCCAATTCGCTGGATCTGCTGTAGCTTCTCGGGGGTGAGGTTGGCCCATTCGGGGTACTGGTTGGCCCTAGCTGCCCACTCGGCCAGAGTTGGCTCCCGTCCCAACTCTTTCTGCAGGCGCAGGCGCACATCCAAAAGCTTCATGTAGTCTTGGACTCTTTGGGCCAGAGCCACCTCCTCATCGCGACCCAGGAGGGGAACACGACCGATCTCCTGCAAATAAAGGCGCACCAGATCGGTGGAGCGGCGAGCTGGCTCCTCTTCTGCAAACTCGCTCTCGGCCAGATCTACCTCTGCTTCCTCAGCGGGATCGAGGAGATCGCCATCCAACAAAATGTCGTTGAGCTCAGGTTCGTAGTTAGACATGTAAGGTATTGCTGAAACAGCGACAGAGGCAGGCAAACCAAAAGGGCAGGACTGGGAGGAAATCTCTAAGGCTGGTGTCTCCCTGGAGCGGTTGCTTTGCGCCGTCATCGCTCGAGTGGGGCAGGCACCCTCCTCCTCAACCCTCGCTGCAGAGCTCTGCCCTCTTAAAGGAGGCTACCCTGGAAAGGGAGAGAGACAAGAGTCAGTAAAGCAGAAGCCTCTTATCATAACTTAATTATAGTTGCACTTCCCAGCCGAGAGGCACGAGATCCGGCGTAGCCTCCCCTCCTCTTGAACTGCCACTGAGGTTGCTGAAAAGCGCACTGCCCTCCGAGGGGTTTTTTGCCCATGCGAGCTACAAAGCGATAGAGGTGGCAACTCGGTTTTTCTTTGGAGGAGGGGGCGGCCAGCTCCTCTGAGAAGTCTAAACTGGTCAGCAGGCGTGTAAACTAGCATTCCATGAACTGCTTTCTTGCCAAGTCTCCTTCTTTCTGGTCAGGAGAGAAAGCCCCGATCGCAGTTGCGCCGCCCATCAACTTTGGCTCTCTATCCGAGGCACGTGCGGCAGTAGCCGCCTCTTCTTCCTTGCAAGGGGAGACAATTTCAACGCTACTGCTTACGGTCTTGCTGGCCATCGGCCTGTTCTTTTTTCTGCGAGCCTCTGGCAAAGACCGCGTCGAAGCTCGTCTCTATTTTAGCAGTCGCAACCTGGAAGAAATGGGATCCCTTCTCCGAAAGCACCTGGAGGGGCGCGCCTATCGCTTGCAATCTGCTGACCCGGAGGGGATCGCCACCTTTGTGGGTCAGGCGCGGGCCAGTGTGGGGTTGGCTGTTTTTTTGACGGGGCTGGCGGGGGCAGGGCTGGCCTGTTTGGCCCTGGTGCTGCAGATGCTGCAGCCGGCTTGGGGAGCCTGGCCTTGGACGCTGCTGCTGGCCTCTCCTTGGGCGGGCTGGTACTACTGGCGGCGCAGCCACCGCCCGCAGCAGATCCGCCTGAAGCTGCAAGAGGCCGCTCCGCCCCCCGGATCCCACCTCTGGGTGGAGGGGCAGCGGGAGGAGCTGGAGGTGCTGGCCGCCACCTTGGGGCTGGAAGAACGGGATCCGGAGCGAGGATAGACCTAGAGCTCCTCGGGGTAGAGGGAGGTCGGGATCAGGGATAGTTGATCCCCAGCCTTGGCATCGCAGTCGGGTATCCCGCGGGAATTGGATTCTTGCTTGAACCGCTTCTTGGGGCTGTTTGAAGAAGGGCGGCTTTTCCCCTGGCTGCGCAGGCCGAGGCCGATGCGGCTGTGTTGTTCCACCAGGGCCAGCACCTGTTTGGCCCGCTCGATCACTGGCTGGGGCAGGCCGGCCATGCGCCCCACCTCGATGCCGTAGGAGCGGTCGGCTCCGCCAGGTTGCACCTGGTGCAAAAAGATGATGCGATCCCGGAGCTCGTTGACCACCACCTGGAAGTTGGCCACGTTGGGCAGCAGGGTTTCCAGTTGGTTGAGCTCGTGGTAGTGGGTGGCAAAGATCGTGCGGGCGCGCACCTGGGTGGCCAGGTACTCGGCTACGGCCCAGGCGATAGAAAGGCCGTCGAAGGTGGCGGTGCCGCGGCCAATCTCGTCCAGAAGCACCAGGGAGCGCTCGCCGGCGTGGTTGAGGATGTTGGCCGTCTCGTTCATCTCCACCATGAAGGTGGACTGTCCCGTGGCCAGGTCATCGACGGCGCCGATGCGGGTAAACACGCGGTCGCACAGGCCCAGCTCCGCCCGCCGCGCCGGGACAAAGCTGCCCATCTGGGCCAGGATCTGGATCAGCCCAATCTGCCGCAAGTAGGTGGACTTGCCGGACATGTTGGGGCCGGTGAGGACGATGAGATCCGGGCCGTGGGGGGATCCCAGGCGCACCGAGTTGGGGACAAATAGGCCCTGGGGCAACGATTTCTCCACCACGGGGTGGCGCCCCTCTTCGATGATCAGGCGGCGATCGGCGGTGATCACGGGACGGGTGTAGCCCTGCTGCACGGCCACCTCGGCCAGGCCAAAGAGAGCATCGACAGCAGCCAGGGTCTGGGCCACCTGGCGGATGGCGGCAGCTTGGGATCCCGCCTCCTGGCGCAGTTGTACAAACAGCTCGTACTCCCGCTGGTTGATCTCGGTTTGGGCGGTGAGGATGCGGGCCTCTTTTTCTTTGAGCTCAGGGGTGATGAAGCGCTCTTCGTTGGTTAGCGTCTGCTTGCGGATGTACTCCTTGGGCACCTGCTGGGCCTTGGCGCGGCTGATGCTGAGGTAATAGCCAAAGGCCTTGTTGAAGCCCACTTTGAGGGTGGGGATGCCGGTGCGCTCGCGCTCGGTTTTCTCCAACTGGGCAATCCAGTGGCGGTCTTGCTCCACCTGCTGCCGCAGCCTGTCCAGCTCCGGATCGACGCCGGGCCGGATTAGCCCCCCTTCGGTGAGCACAGGGGGAGGGGAGGGCAGGAGGGTGTGCTCGATGCGGCGGCCCAGGTCAACCAGGGCGGGATCCACCTGCTGCAAGCTCTGCAGGAGAGGGGTCTTGGCTTCGGCCACCAGCTCCGCCAGTTGGGGCAGTTTGCCCAAGGAGGATCCCAGGGCCACCAGCTCGCGCGGGTTGGCGGTGCCGGAGGCGACGCGGTTGGCCAAGCGCTCCAGGTCATAGAGAGAGTCCAGCAGGGATCCCAGGCGGGTGCGCAGGGAGGGGCTTTCCAAGAGCTCCTGGATGGTGTCTTGGCGGAGGCGGATTTGCTCTGGATCTCGCAAAGGCTGCAACAGCCAGCGGCGTAGGGTGCGTCCCCCCATGGCGGTGCGGCTGCGATCCAGCACCCAGAGCAGGGATCCGACAAAGGCCCCCTCGCGGATGGTCTGGGTCAGCTCCAGGTTGCGACGGGTTTGGGTGTCCAATATCAGGTAGTCGGTGAGCTGGTAGGTGCGGGGCGGGCGCAGGAGCGGATGGCCCCCCTGAGGGGAAGGCTGCACCAGGTTTTTTTGAGTTTCTTCCAGGTAGTGGAGCAATCCTCCCGCCGCCCGAATGGCCAGGGGCAGCCCCTCGCAGCCCAAGCCCTCCAAGGAGCGCAGGCCGTAGGTCTGCAGCAGGTTTTCCCGCGCCGTGGCCAGCTCAAAGGGTTCGGCTGGCCGCAGGGTATAGGTGTACTGGCCGGGCAGGCCCAGGGGGGCTTGGGGATCCCCGGGCCGCATCAGGCCCAGGCCCAGCCCCTCTTCGGTGGGCAGCAGGATCTCCGCCGGCTGCAGCCGCGCCAGCTCCTGTTCTAGCTGCTCTTGCCCCTCGCCCTGGCAGACCCAGAACTCGCCGGTGGAAATGTCGGCATAGGCCAGGCCCCAGACCGTTTGCTTGGAGCCTCTCAGGCGGACAATGGCCGCCAGGTAGTTATTTTGCCGCGCCTGCAGCAGCTCCTCTTCGATGACGGTGCCGGGTGTGATCACCCGCGTCACTTCCCGCCGCACCAGGCCTTTGGCTTGATCCGCCGGCTCCATCTGGTCGCAGACGGCCAGGGCGTAGCCTTTGGCCACCAACTGGGCGGCATAGCGGTCGAAAGCATGGTAAGGGATCCCGCACATGGGCACCCGGCCAATGGCCCCTGCCTCTCGCCCGGTGAGCACCAGCTCCAGCTCCCGCGACACCAGTTGCGCGTCCTGGAAAAACATCTCGTAGAAATCCCCCAGGCGGTAGAGCAGAATGGCGTGCGGGTATTGCCGCTTCAGCTCCACGTAGTGCTGCATCATGGGGGTGAGCAGGGCGGGATCCACCTGCAGGGCATCCCAAGTGGTCTCAGCAGAAGAAGCCATGGCACCAATGCTTGCAAGAGGGGGCCAAATTCAGGGTCCATCCAACCCAAGCTAACCGGCTTGGGCCATTCTATTTGATTTGAGATCTTCCTCCCTCTCCCTCCGGAAGAGAGGAGATTACCAAGCGGCGCCATAAAGCCCCGCCCTTTAGGTCAGGGATATAAGGCGCAGATTGTTTTATCTGATAAGACCCAGAATAAAATAGATTCATGTTAGTCAGGGAAGCCAAACTCCTCAACGGGACGCCAAAGCAGTATCAAGCTTTGGACGAAGCCATCCGCACCGCACAGTTTGTGCGCAACAAATGCCTGCGCCATTGGATGGACAATCGGGGGGTAGGGAAGAAGCATCTGTATGCTTTCTGCAAAGACTTGGCGAAGGAGTTCCCATTTGCGAATAAGCTCAACTCTGCTGCTCGGCAGGCGAGTGCGGAGCGAGCATGGCTATCGATTTCCAACTTCTACAGACGGTGCAAGCAGGGCGAAAAGAAGAAAGGCTATCCCCAGTTCAAGAAGCATTGCCGGTCTGTGGAATACAAGCAATCGGGCTGGAAGTTATCTGATGATGGCCTGTCTATCACCTTCACGGACGGGTTTGGAGCAGGGACCTTTGCGCTGTACTGCAATGGAGAAGCAAGACAGGATATCCTGAGCTCCAAAATCAACCGTGTGCGGGTGATCCGAAGAGCAGATGGTTACTATGCCCAGTTCTGTCTGGATGTAGACCGCAAGGAGCAAGGACAATACACAGGCAATGTTATCGGTATTGATCTTGGGCTCAAGCATTTCTACACCGACCAGAACGGCAATACCGTGAATTGCCCGAAGTTTTTGCGCCGCAGCGAGAAGCGGCTAAAAAGGCATCAACGCAAGTTGAGCAGGATGTTCGCAAAAGGGAGAAAACCGCAATCAAACAACTACCACAAACAGAAGAACCGAGTAGGTAGGATTGACCTCAAAGTCCAGCGCCAGCGTAGAGACTGGGCGATTAAGCTAGCCCGGTGCGTAGTGATGTCTAACGACATCGTGGTGTATGAGGACTTGCCGGTGAAGAACTTGGTCAAAAATCGTCATCTTGCCAAATCGATCCAAGATGCTAGCTGGTCGCTATTCACTCACTGGCTAGACTACTACGGCAAGGTGTGGGGCAAGGCAATCGTAGCAGTGCCGCCTCAATACACCACGCAGGATTGTAGTGGTTGTGGGCATAGAGTGGTTAAGACTCTGTCTACGCGAACTCATATTTGCCCCAAGTGTCTGCTTGTGCTGGATAGGGATCAGAATGCAGCTCTGAATATCCTGAAGAAGGGGCTAAGCCTTTTGGGGCTCAGCATCTTTAAGTTAAGCGTCTTAGGGTTGAAATGGCAAAACGGTACCTTAGGGCATAAGGGAACCGCTGCCCCCCGCCCCCCTGTGTCCCCCCGTATACGGGGGGATGTAGGGGGGCCTGGGGGTCGGGAACGCTTGGGGAGAGATGCACCGCTGCTGTAGAGGGGCAACCCGATACGGTAAGTGCGCCCGTAGAACCAAGAACAAGAATCCCCTGCCTTTAGGTAGGGGAGTATGTCAAGGACTTCCCATTCCACGGCTGCTGGGAATGACCCTACCCGGGGCAGTCGGATCCCTGGCAGGTTAGGCCTGAGTAGGTTGGGTGTTGCCCGATCTCACGCCAAAGGGTTGGCACTCAAGGGGGGGACGCGGGCAGAAGCTTATTAGAACTGACTTGCAATAACCCAGAAAGCCTGTTATTCTGGCAGCTACGTCTTTATTGAATCTAAGTCTCAACAAGCTGGAAAGCTTGGCGGGGTTGGGCTCGCTGCTCTGGCGAGCCGGTCGGAGCTGTCTTGCGGCTCTCCCCCTCTCAAAAGTCCTGAGGTTTGCGATGTTGGCCAATCAAGGGCGTCTGTCATCAGGAGTTGACTCGGAGACACGCTGGGGGCAGGCCAGGCGGATCCTCTCGCCGGTCGGCTTGGCGGTTTTGCTACTGAGTGTCATCCTCTTGCTGCTTTGGATCTCGATTGCCTTGGGATCCGTTCCCATGACTTTTGCGGAGCTGTGGCAGGCCCTGTGGGGGCAAGGGGATCCAGTCCGGCAGACCATTGTCTGGCAGTTGCGGCTGCCGCGGGCACTTTTGGCCCAGTTGCTGGGGGCGGCCTTGGGGATGGCGGGGGCCCTGCTGCAGGGGATGTTGGGCAATGGGCTGGCGGATCCCTACCTGCTGGGCATCTCGGCGGGGGCGGGCCTGGCGGCGGTGGGGCTGCTCACCTGGGGGGAGTGGACGGCTTGGGTGCCCTTGGCGGCTTGGGTGGGCGGGGTGCTGACCACGGTGTTGGTGTATGGCCTGGCGCGCACCCGCTCCGGGCTGGCGGTGGAGCGGCTGATCTTGGCGGGGGTGGCCGTCAGCGCGCTCTTTGGGGCCATTAGCTCCACCTTGTTGTTGATGGCCGATGAGCGGGTGCAGGTGGCCCTGACGTGGTTGATCGGCAGCCTGAGCGGGCGGGGCTGGCCGGAGGTGCGGGTGGCCGGGGTGTACATCCTGGTCGGGCTGGGGCTGGGCTGGGCGCAGGCGCGGGCTTTGAACCTGCTGGGCCTGGGAGAAGAGATGGCGGTGAGCTTGGGGATCCCGTTGGCGCGGACGCGGGTGGCCATCGGCCTGGTGGCAGCTTTGTTGGCGGCGGCAGCCGTCAGCGTGGGGGGGTTGATCGGCTTTGTGGGGTTGGTGGTGCCCCACATGGTGCGCCAGGGGGTGGGATCGGATCACCGCTGGCTGTTGCCCCTTTCGGCCCTCGGGGGGGCAGCTCTGTTGAGCGGCGCCGATCTCCTCACCCGGCTGGGGGCTGTGGAGCTGCCGGTGGGGATCGTCACGGCGTTGATGGGGGCGCCGTTTTTCGGCTGGCTGCTGCGGCAGCAGGGGGCAGAGCGATGAGGGAGGGCCGGCCAATTTTGCAGGCCGAGGGGCTGAGCGGGGGCTATGGCTCGCGGCAGGTGATCCATCAGGTGAGCTTCAGCCTGCAGGCGGGGGAATGGCTGAGCATTGTCGGCCCCAATGGCTCCGGCAAATCGACGTTGCTGCGGCTGCTGAGCCGAGTGTTGATCCCGCAGGCGGGGCGTGTGTACCTGAACGGTTGGGATCTGCACACCCAGCTCAGCCCGCAACAGGTGGCCCGGCAGTTGGCCCTTTTGCCCCAGCAGCCGCGGATCCCGGCAGGGCTGACGGTGTGGCAATTGGTGAGCTTGGGGCGTTCTCCTCACCAGCCCTGGTGGGTGTGGCAGTTGCCGCGGGCAGATCGGCAGCGGGTGGAATGGGCGCTGGCGCAGACGGGACTGGGATCCCTGGCCCTGAGGCGGGTGGAGACGCTCTCCGGCGGCGAGCGGCAGCGGGCTTTCCTGGCGCTGGCCCTGGTGCAGGAGCCGCAGGTGCTGCTGTTGGACGAGCCCACCACGTTTTTGGATCTGCGCCACCAACTGGAGCTGCTGGAGCTGTTGCGACGGCTGCAGCAGGAGCAAGGGCTGACGGTGATTACCGTGCTGCACGACCTGAACCTGGCCATTCGCTACAGCCGGCGGGTGGCCCTGCTGGGATCCGGCCAGTTGCAGGCCCTGGGATCCCCGCAGGCGGTCTTGACCCCCAGCAGGGTGCAGGAGGTGTTTGGCCTGGAGGTGGAGTGGATGCCAACGCCGGTGGGGCCGCAGCTTTGCCCCCTGCGCAGCGCAGACCCAGCAAGGCCCCTCTGGCTGGGAGGAAAGGGTGTTGAGGCGAAGGTTTGACTTGGTTTTTTGTGGGTTTTTGGGAGAGTGAAACGTTATGCGAGTAACCGGTTGGGGCTGGAAGGCGGTGAGCTTGGGGCTGGGCCTGGGGCTGAGTTGGGGATCCCTGGCCCAGGCGCAACCCGCGGCTCGGATCCCTGAGACTCCTTTGCTGGCCCAGGCCACCCCTCGGGGAGCCACCACCATCCAGGAGCAGATTCGCGAGCTAGAAGCCCAGATCGAAGCTGCCCGCCGGCGGGGGGATCAGGCGGAGGTGGAGCGGCTGCAAGCGGATCTGCAAGTGCTGCGGCAGGGCACCCCCGTCTTCAACCTGCAGCAGGTTACGGTCACCGGCACCCGCACCGAGCGCACCCTGGCCGACTCCCCGGCCACCATCACCGTCATCGACCGGGAGCGCCTGCGGCAGGAGCTTATCCAGAACATCCAGGATCTGGTGCGCTACGAGCCGGGGGTGAGCGTGCGGCGAAATGTCCGCTATGGCCTGCAGGACTTCAACATCCGCGGCCTCGACGCCAACCGGGTGCTGATCCAGGTGGACGGGATCCGGCAGCCGGAGCGGTTTTCCTTCGGCCCCTTCAACATCGGGCGGGACACCTTTGAGCTGGAAACCCTGAAGACGGTGGAGATCATCCGCGGCCCCGCTTCCACCCTCTACGGCAGCGATGCCTTGGGGGGCGTGGTAACCTACACTACTCTAGACCCGGCGGATCTGCTGGGGGAACGGGACAGCCATGTGGGCCTCTCCAGCCAGTACGACAGCAAAAACCAAGGCTTTGTCAACACCCTCAGCTTGGCGGGCCGGCAGGGGAACTTGGAAGCCCTGCTCATCTACACCCGCCGCGACGCCAGGGAGCCGGATATCAAAGCGGATCCCAGCTTTAAAGATCGACAAACGGTGGATGGGGACAACGTTTTGGCCAAGCTGGTTTACCGCTTCAGCCCCTTGGAAAGCCTCACCCTGACCGGCGAGTACTTCAACAGCCGCACCACCACCACGTTCTCGCGGCGCAACCTGGATCCCGGCATCAGCTTATTTAGGGAAACCATCGACACCGAGCGCAGCCGCCTCAGTTTGGAGTATCGCTACGCCAACCCTGAGAATCCCGCTTTTGAGTTGGCCACCGCCCAGATTTACTACCAGCCCGCCCGCACCCGCGAGCCCAGCGTGGAAGAGCGCACCATCACCGTGCAGGGCCGACCCGTACCTGTGCGGCGAGATACCTTCAACGAGCTGGTCAGCAACATTTTAGGAGCCAGCCTGCAGGCCCAAAGCCGCTTCCAAACCGGGGATCTCTCCCACCGCCTGGTGTATGGCATGGAGATTTCCACCACCCGCAACGAACGACCCCGCAACCGTTTTCAGACCAACCTGCAAACCGGAGCGGTAACCCAAAACATTCCCCCAGACACCTTTCCCACCAAAGATTTTCCCGACTCGGACACCGTCCGTTTTGGGCTGTATGTGCAGGATGAGATCGATTTCGGCGGCGGCAACTTGACGTTGATCCCCGGCATCCGCTACGACACCTACAACCTCACCCCCAGTCCCGATGAAGCTTTCCTCAAAAGTGGGTCAGAAGCGGCCAGCCTCTTTGCCGATGCCGTTTCCCCCAAGCTGGGCCTGGTGTGGAGGATAAACCCCAACCTTACCTTTACGGCCCAGTACAACACCGGCTTTCGGGCCCCCCAATACAACGAGATCAACAGCGGCTTCACCAACTTGGTCAGCCCCTTCTTTCGCTATCGCACCCTCTCCAACCCCGACTTGCGCCCGGAAACCAGCCAGGGTTTTGAAGTGGGTTTGCGAGGGATCTACCCGCAGGCCAGCTTCAGTTTGGCCGCCTACTACAACACCTACAACGACTTTATCGAGGCGTTCCGGCGGGTGGGATCTGAGCCCTCGCCCCCCGGCCCCCCCGGCAGCCCGCCGCCCCCGCCGGTCATCCTCTTCCAGAGCCAAAACGTCAGCCGCGCCCGCATCTACGGCGTGGAAGCGACAGGGCAATATTTCTTCAGCCCCGACCTAACCGGCTGGAGCCTAAACGGCAGCTTTGCCTGGGCGGTGGGGGACAATCTTACAGAAAACAAGCCCCTGCTTTCGATTGAGCCGCTGACGGCGGTGCTGGGGCTGCACTACGACGATCCCAGCCAGGTGTGGGGGGCGAGGCTGGTGGCCACGCTGGTGGCGGATCCGCGGGATCCGCAGCGGGAGGTGGTGCAAACCAACCCCAACGCTCCCCCGCAGATTCCCTTTGTGCCCAGCGGCTATACGGTGGTGGATCTGCTGGGCTACTACAACCTGGACGACAACTGGCAGCTCAATTTCGGGGTGTTCAACCTCTTCGACGAGAAGTATTTTCTGTACTCCGAGACCCGCACCCTCTTTGTCGGCCCTGAGGTGGAGCGGCGGGCTCAGCCGGGGCGCCATGTGGCCCTCAGCTTCTCCAGCCGCTTCTAGGACTCCCCGCCAGCCGTGCCCATCGAGATAGCCCCGAGCCATGCTCGCCGAACCCCCCACTCACACCAACCGGGGATCCGCTTCTTCGGGGAGGGGATCCCACCCTCGGCTTTTGTGGCGCCTGCAGATGGGGTATTGGCAGCAGGCAGGCATGGCCTACGGGGTGGGTCTGGCCTGGCTGGAGCTGGGGCTGTGGGCAATGGGGCGGCGCCAAAGATCTGGAGGACTGCGTTGGATCGGCTGGGGGGAGAAGCTACTTAGGGAGGCGCTGCTGGCGGGCTATTGCTCCCTTGCCCTCTCAGTTGCCTGCGCCTCGCTGGAGGATCTCCCTGAGTTGCCTGGGCAAAGTCGGGAGCCCCGCCCGCTGCGCTGGGAGACTTTGCTCTCGCTGCTTCTGCATCTGCTGGGGCTGCTGGGATGGGTTGGGTGGGGATTTCGACCTCTGCTGGAGCCCGAAGTGCGGATCCCGGTCACGCTGTGGCTGGAGGATCCGCTGCCGCCGCAGCTTGCGGCAGAGGCAGATTCGGCCTTGCCCAAGCCGGCAGGGGAGCCGAGCGACCCGGCCCCGGAATCACCTCCCGCGGATAACCCACCCCCACCGGCTCCTGCGCCTCAGGAGAGAGTAGAGACCACGGCCGTTCCCAAGTCTGAGCTGGCTTTGCAAACGCCGCCCCCCACCCCTACGCCTGTTCCCACAGCAAAGCCGGAGCCGACCCCTCCACCCACGCCGATGGCCGCACCAACCCCTCCTCCGCCCTCCCCAACACCGACGGTCACCCCCTCACCACAGCAGCCCCCTCCAACTCCGGTGGCTACCCCCACGGCTGCACCTGTGGCCGACAGGCCGCCCCCCGTGGCTGCTACGAGCGCTCCCATTCCCCGCTTCACCCCCCTCATCCAAGGGATCCGTTCGGGTGGCGGGGGCACTGCTTCCCCCGGCGGGAGCGAGGGATCTGGATCCAGCGCTCCTGGGACGGGTGGCCTCGGTGGATCCCAAGCGCAGGGTTCTGCGCCGACAGCGGCAGAAGGGGCCGGGGAGGCATCCTCCCCCACCTCCTCGCCCGCAGCAGTGGCTGCCAGGCCGGACATCCTGGCCCGCCCCATCCCGGGGCGCAACCCGCCGCCGCAGTACCCTCCCCAAGCCCGCCGCCTCAACCAGCAGGGGCAAGTGCTGTTGCGGGTCAAGGTGGATGCCCAAGGGCAGGTGCAGCAGGTGGAAATTGTCTCTTCCAGCGGCTTCCCGGCCCTGGACAGGGCCGCACAAGAGGCGGTGCAACGCTGGCAATTTAGCCCCGCCTTGAGGAACAACACCCCGATTGAGTCGTGGGTAACGGTGCCGATTCAGTTCACCCTCAATTGACTGTTTTGGAACTGTTTTGGAGATCGTCCATGCCGTCTTGTCTTTCTCGCCGTCAACTCCTTGTCTTGGGCCTGGCCAGCCTGGGGGTTTGGGGAATGGGTCGCTTGGCCCGCGCCCAAAGCCAGATCCCGCCAGCTCCGGTTCGGCGAGTGGCCAGCCTCACCACCTTGACAGCCGATATTCTCTATCGCCTGGCTCCGGACAAGCTGGTGGGGATCCCGTCCGGGCGCTTGTTGGAGGCGGATCCCCGCTTTCAGGGCATAACTCGGCTGGGGCTGGGCAACCAACCTAACCTGGAGCAAATCGTGGCCCTGCAACCGGACTGGGTGGTGGGGGCCAGTGGCTTTCACACGGCTTTGGCAGAACGATTGCAGGCATTGGGGATCCCCACCTATCTCACGCAGGTGGACAGTTGGGCTGCCCTGGAAGCAACCATCGCCACTCTGGCTGCTGCCTTGGGGGCGGATCCGGATCCCTTGCTGCGGGAGTACGGATCGCTTTTGCCCCAGGAGCTGCCCCCAGTTCGCCCCAAAACCCTGCTTTTGGTGGGCACCCAGCCGATTCTCTCTCCCAACCGGCAAAGCTGGGCCGGGGATCTGCTGGAGCGCTTTGGCGCCGATAACCTGACGGCTGCCCTGCAAAGCCAAGGGCAATTTCGCGGCTATGTCACCCTTGCGGCAGAGCGCATCCTGGAAGCCAACCCCGAGGTTTTGTTGGTGGTCAACCCGGAGGCGGCGGATCCCTTGGCCTTTTTCCGTTCCCGCCCCTTTTGGAATCAACTGCAAGCTGTTCAAACCCAGAGGGTCTATGGATTTGACTACTACGGCTTGGTCAACCCCGGCACCCTGGAGAAGATTAGAGCGGCCTGCGAGCAGTTGGCCCGGATTTTTTCGGAGGGCTGACCCAAGGGAACGCGGGAGATAGCCTTCCTGTTTGAAATATCTTGAAATATCTTTCTAGTCCAAGCTGTAGCGGGTGAGGCGCTGCACCTAGTCGGGGGTGAGGCCCAGCTCTTGGGCAATCTGGGCGGCCACCCGATCCGGATCCAGCTCCGGAAATTCAAATTCCAGCTTGCGCAAATGGGGATTGGTGGTCGTCACCTCCACCTTGGTGTAGCCGCGGCGGCGGCGGATCTCCGCTTGGATGGAGAGAATATCCAGAGTTAGAATGGCCTGCTGCTGGCTGCGAATGGCCAAAGGCTGGACCTGCGGGCGGGGACGGCTCAGCACTTGGCCGGTCACCCATTCTCCGCCCACCCCAAACAGGATCCCGGCCAGGGGCAAGGCCAGCCAGAAGTCGGCCCCCAGGCTGGGCTCACGTGACTGAAGAAGCTTGAACGGGTTGGCCATGGTTTGAGGGATCCGGGAGATGGCTTTTCTCCGCCATCCTAGCCTGGCAGAGTGGGATCGGTGGGTAGCAAGCGGGACATGCGAATTTTGTTGGTGGAAGACGACCTGGAGCAGTTGGAGCCTTTGCAGGCTGCTCTGGCCAAGTGCGGCCATGTGGTGGACTGCGCCAGCGAAGGGGAGACGGCTGCCTGGCTGATGGAGGAGAAAGCCTATGATCTCCTCATCTTGGATTGGATGCTGCCGGGGATCAGCGGGATCCAACTCTGTCAGCAGTACCGCCGCTCGGGGGGATGCGCACCGGTGCTGATGTTAACCGCCAAGGATGCCACGTCGGACATCGTACAGGGGTTGGATGCGGGGGCAGACGACTACCTGGTCAAGCCGGTGGATCTGATAGAGCTGCTGGCGCGGGTGCGGGCGTTGGGGCGCCGTTCCCCCCAATGGCAAGGCGACAGCCTCAGCCTCGGATCCCTGCAGTTGCACCTGGCCAGCCTCACCCTGGAGCGGCAGGGGCGGCAAGTGCAGCTTTCGGGCAAAGAGTTTCAGTTGATGGAGTACCTGATGCGCCACCCCCACCAGGTGCTCAGTCGGGGCCAGATCGAGCAGGCGGTGTGGGAGTGGGGCTGTGAGCCGGAAAGCAATGCCGTGGCGGCGCTGGTGCGGCGGTTGCGGTTACGGTTAAAGGAGGTGGAGGCCCAGGATTGGCTGGAGTCGGTGTACGGCCAGGGGTACCGGCTGCGCATCCCCTCCCCGGAAGCAGACCCATAGAAGCAGTTCCCTAGAGGTGGCATGGAGGCCAAAAGAGCCGGGCCAAAGCATTCTCTCCCGCGGCTGGGCTGGGACTGGGTTTCTCTGAGGCCAACTTTTCAGCAGCACCTGAGCCAGAAGGCCGCGACAAAAGAGGCGGAATTGTTTCAGCACAGCCGCCGTCGCTTGGCCCGCAGCTTTGCCGGTGTGATGGGCGGGATCCTGCTGGTGTTTGCCGCCGTCTTCTACCGCTTGGAAGTGGAGCATGCCTCTAACCCCCAAAACCCTGAACTTTGCTGAATTTACTGAGCTTTAGGCGGTTTGGCAAAAGTCATTGAGAGGGATATAGTAGACCAAGTTTCCCCCTGATCCTTGAGTCCACCGCAACGGTTGCCGGGAAGTGAAGGGGGAAAGCGCTCGGGGGGTATTCCTCAGGGCTTTGCGGGATACCGCCTTCCTGCTCAGAGATAAGCAGGATGCGATCGCTTCTCTCCTAAACCATGTTCAGGAGAGTTCAGCGTGAATGTATCAGAACCAGTTGCAGGCTTTTGACGAGGAGCTGCAGGTTCAGGCCGGGATCATGGCGGCAGCCATTAAGTACGAGCTGCGCCAGGGGCAGTGGCGGTTGGTGTTGAACGAGGTGCCCTTTTTGGGGGGGAAAACCCAACCCCTCGACCATCACTTGGCCTATGTGCGCTGGTTCGATCCTGCTCCCGGCACCGGAAGGGAAAGCTTGGGATCCCTGCGCCAGTACACGGGATCCCGGCCTCCTCTGGAGCTGTTTGACTTGGATGGCCCGCCTCACCATCTCCAACTGGGTTTCCAAACGGTGGAAGGAGAGAGCGGCTTACTGTTGCGCCAGCTCACGCTGCCGGTGCAGCAGGAGGAAAAGCTACTGGGCTACTTGCAACTGGCGGTGCCCCTGGAACCGCTGCAACTTACCCTGGGTCGCTTGCGCTGGGGGTTGGGGATCGGGATCCCGCTGACGCTGGCGTTGATCGGCGGGGCCGGCTGGATCTTGGGGGGGCTGGCGATGCAGCCGATTCGTCGCTCCTACGAGCAGTTGCAACGCTTCACTGCCGATGCTTCCCACGAGTTGCGCGCCCCCCTGGCCGCCCTGATGAGCAATGCCCAGATGGCTCTGCTTGCCCCGGAACAAGCTCAACCTCGCCTGGAAAAGGTGGTGAGCAGCGCCCGCCGCCTCAGTGAGTTAATCGATACGCTGCTGCAGTTGGCCCGCCAGCAGGGATCCCTGCCTTTGGAGGATCTGCCCCTGGTGGACTTGCGGGAGCTGGTGCAGGAGCTGGGCGAACAATACCGGCCCCAAGCGGAGTCCCTGGGGCTGCGCTGGCAATGCGACCTGCCGGGGCCTGCCGGGAAATGGCTGGTGCGGGGGGAGGCGGCCCTGCTGCGGCAGGCGGTGGAAAACCTGCTGCGCAATGCCCTGCAGTACACCCCCGCCGGCGGCACGGTGCAGGTGAGCCTGGAAAGCCGGCCTCCCTGGGTTAGCATCCACGTGAAGGATACAGGCATCGGCATCCCTCCTGAGCACCTGCCCCACCTGTGCGAGCGGTTTTACCGGGTGGACACGGCCCGCGCCCGCCATACGGGGGGATTTGGGCTGGGCCTGGCCTTGGCCCACCAGATCGTTACCGCCCATCGGGGATCCCTGCGGGTGGCCAGCCGGGTGGGGGAGGGGTCGGTGTTTACGGTGGAGCTGCCCTTGTCATCTTCACGTCATTTTCTTTCGCCATTCTCAAGATAAGCCGCAAGGGAAAGCCCCCAGAACTCCGCCCAAAGAGCGCGAACGGGCCAACCCCAAACCGGCTTGTCCTGTCGATTGGAGTTTGTAACCATGACGATGCGTGCTTCCTTCACCCGTACCCTCGGCTGTTCCCTACCGATTTTGGTGCTCCTCACTCCCCTGGTGCTGGGATCCCCGGCGCAAGCCCAGCGGGGCCGGCCTTCGGCTCCTGGAACTGCAGCCCCCGTGCCAATGCAGCCGAGTTGGCAGAGCCCGCGGGAGCTGGAGCGAGTCAACCACGACCTGGCCAAAGCGCAGCGGGACCTGGCGGAAGCCAGCTTCTTCGCCCAGCGGGGATCCTCTCCGGAAGCGGCCCGTCTTCTGGAGCTGAGCCGCCAGAGCTTTGCCGAGGCCCAGAAGGCTCTGCAAGGGGGGAATGTCTTTGCCGCCCGCGAGCAGGCCAAGGCGGCGGAAAACCTGGCCAAAGCCGCCAAAGCTCTGTACGAAGCGGAGCTAGGCTTTGGGGGCCCTCCTGGCCGTTCCTTCTTCGAAGCCCCCCTCCGCGCCCAAGAGTCCCTCAGCCGGTTGCAAGCGGAGATGACCTTCGCCAACATCACCTCCGGCCCTGTAGCCGAGCTGCAGCAGCAAGCCCAACAGTTGTTGGGCAGGGTCAATGCCGATCCCGCTAGCTACACCTTCGCCGACTACAGCCGCAGCAAAGCCGCCTTCCACTCGGCCCGCGCCGCCTTGCACCTGTTGGCGGCTGAGCGCCTGAGCGGTCTGGGATCCCTGAGCAGCTTCTGAGTGGGTCTGCTGACCCCGAGGCAGTTGCGTTAGAGTAAAAGCCCCCGCCGCGGGGGCTGTTCTTCTGCCCAGAAATCCAGAGCCAAGAGCGCACGGCTGTCGAGTGTACCTGCGTTTTCTGCACCTGTGGCACTTTCGCAACTACCGGGATCAAAAGATCTCCTTCGAGGCGCCCAAGACCATCCTGGTGGGGGAGAACGCCCAGGGCAAGACCAACCTCTTGGAGGCGGTGGAGCTCTTGGCCACCCTGCGCTCGCGGCGGGCCGGTCGGGATCGGGAGTTGGTGCAGCAGGGGGCAGAGAAGGCCCGGATCGCCGCCACGGTGGAGCGGCTGGGGGTGGCCCACGAGCTGGCGATGGAGCTGCGCAGCCAAGGGGGGCGATCCCTAAGGGTTAACGGCCAGGGGCTACGGCGACAATCGGACTTTTTGGGGCAGGTGAGTGCCGTGGTGTTCTCCAGCCTGGATCTGGAGCTGGTGCGGGGCGCTCCGGAGACGCGGCGCCATTGGTTGGACGGGGTGTTGCTTCAACTGGAGCCGGCTTACCTGGGCCTGGTGGAGCAGTATCGTCAGATCCTCAAGCAGCGCAATGCCCTCTTGAAGCAGGATCCCTTGGCTGCGGGCGACAAAGTACCTCAGATGGCCTTTTGGGACGCGCAACTGGCCACCCTTGGCAGCCGCATCCTGCGCCGCCGCGCCCGGCTGTTGCAGCGGCTAGAACCCCTGGCCGCCCGCTGGCACCAGGCCATCAGCGGCGGACGGGAGACCCTCAGCCTCACCTACCGCCCGCAGGTGCCCCTGCCGGATCCCCAGGCCGATCCCAAGGTGGTTCAAGCCCAATTTTTGGCCGCGATCCGCGCCAAGGCTGCTGCCGAACAGGCCCTGGGCACCTCTCTGGTTGGCCCCCACCGAGACGAGGTGGAGCTGGGCATCGACGGAGTTGCCGCCCGCGCCTATGGATCCCAGGGGCAGCAGCGCACCTTGGTCTTGGCCCTCAAATTGGCGGAGCTGGAACTGATCGAGCAGGTGAAGGGGGATCCGCCCCTGCTGCTGCTGGACGACGTGCTGGCAGAGCTGGATCTGCACCGCCAAAACCAGCTCTTGGAGGCGATTCAAGAACGGGTGCAGACTTTGGTTACCACCACCCACCTGGGATCCTTCGACGCCGCTTGGCTCCAAGGGGCGCAAATCCTGCAAGTGCACCAGGGGCAGATTGCTCCCTCCCCCGCCTCGCTCCCCTTGGCTTAAAGCAGGCCAATCCCATACCATACTCCCCTCTCCCTCTGGGAGAGGGGCCGGGGGTGAGGGCTCAGGGCCGCCCGCGATCCAGGCTGCGATACTGGATGGCCTCGGCGAGGTGGGTGGGGGCGATGGCCTCGGCACCCTCCAGGTCGGCGATGGTGCGGGCCACCTTGAGGATGCGGTCGCTCCCCCGCGCAGACAGGCCCAGCTTTTGGATGGCGCTCTCCAAGAGTTTGCGACAGGGCTCGGACAGGGCACACCACTGGCGCAGGTGGCGGGGTTGCATCTGGGCGTTGCAGTGGATCCCTGGCTCGTTTTGGAAGCGCTGCCGTTGGCGCTGCCGCGCCTGTTCCACCCGCTGCCGCACCGCTTGGGAAGATTCGCCGCCCTGGAGGCGGACAATTTCTTCTGGCTTGAGGCGGTTGACCCGCACCTGCAAGTCGATGCGATCCAACAGCGGCCCGGAGAGCTTGGACCAGTAGCGCTCCCGCTGCTGCGGCGTACAGGTGCAGGGCTGAACGGGATCTCCATAGAAACCGCAGGGGCAAGGGTTGGTGGAGGCCACCAGGGTGGTTTGGGCGGGAAACTCCAGAGAAACGCGGGCGCGGGAGATGGTGACCTTGCCATCTTCCAAAGGCTGGCGCAGCACCTCCAACACCTCCCGCCGGAATTCCGTCAGTTCATCCAGGTACAGGACACCGTGGTGAGCAAGGGAGATCTCGCCAGGCTTGGGGTAGGGGCCACCACCCACCAGCGCCACCGCCGAAGCCGAGTGGTGGGGAGCCCGAAAGGGCCGCTGCGTAATCAGGGGAGTCTGGCGCCCCAGGTGGAGATTTTGCCGCAACAGGCCGGCTGCCGAGTAGATGCGGGTAATTTCCAACATCTCTTCCCACTGCAGCCGCGGCAAAATGCCGGGCAGACGACGCGCCAGCATGGTCTTGCCCGCTCCCGGGCTGCCCACCAGCAACAGGTTGTGGCCGCCGGCCGCCGCGATCTCCAGGGCCCGTCGGGCGTGCTCTTGCCCCTTGACATCGGCCAAATCCAGCAGGGGTTCCGTTTCGGTGGGCAGCATCTGCTCCCGCTGGATCCGCACCGGCTCAACTCCCTGGGGGTTTTGCAGCCAGCTCACCACTGCCGCCAAAGAGGGCAGCCCATACACCTGGATCCCTTGCACCAGCGCCCCTTCCGGGCCGTTTTCTCGGGGCACCACCAGGCGGCGGATCCCCATCTCGGCGGCGCTGGCGGCGATGGGCAAAACTCCCGCCACAGGACGCAGGGTGCCATCCAGGGCCAATTCCCCCAGCAGCAGGGTGTTGGCCAGCGCTTCCCGCTCAACTACTCCTGCGGCTGCCAGGATGCCGATGGCAATGGGCAGATCGAAGCTGGGGCCCTCTTTGCGCAGATCGGCGGGGGCCAAGTTGACGATGATCCGCCGCTGGGGCAGGGCAAAGCCGGAGTTCTTGATGGCCGCCCGTACCCGCTCTTTGGCCTCCTGAACGGCTGTATCGGGCAGCCCCACCAGGGTAATCTGGGGCAAGCCACCGCCCACATCCACCTCTACCGTGACCCCCACGGCCTTGAGTCCCACCAGGGCAGCAGCAGTGACCTGAGCAAACACTCCAGTTGCCTCCCCGAGGAAAGTCTTTAGCTTAATCCTGGCAGAAGTTTTGGCTTCTGCCCTGGCCAGGGATCCCTGCGCTCTGGCTGCAGGGGCTTGGGGAGAATGTCACAATCGTTTCAGGCTTTCCCTGCCCCTCAAAAGGGGGCACTCCCCTCAGCCGACAAGGCAATGGAGGGAGGGCCCTCATCGCTAGGAGGCTATCCCAGTGGTCTTTCCTACTTCCGACCCTCCCTTTGACCATTTTTCTGGCCCCGGGGAAGAGCCCATCCCAGCGTGGGATGAGCTGGAAGAGCAGGTACAGCAGTTTGCCCGCTGCTACCGAGGGCAAGTGGCCCAGCTCAGCCCACCAGAGCTGGGAAAGGCGCTGCAAGTCTTGTTGCAGCTAACACAAGCCCTGGCAGCTCACCTTGCAGAGGGCAGGGAAGGGATCCCGGCTACCCCTGTTCAGGCCCCAAGCTGGCGGGATCTGGAACGGGCTATCTCCCTGCAAAGCCACTTGCTCTTTTTCCCCCTGGAGCTGCAGTCCCTGTTGGCTGTCTCTCCCGACGAGCCTGCCGCCGAGTTGCCGCCCGAGCCAGAGGAGCGGCGCTTGGATCTTTTGGCTGCTGCCTGTGCCGATCCAGGGCTGCGCCCCTTTCGCCAGTTTCTGTGTGGCCTCCTCCAGCAGCGAGGTCACCAGCAGGCGGAGCCTCTGGAACGTCTACTCCACCAGCAGCGCCTGGCCGGACGCTTGGCCTGGCGGCAGTTGTGGCAAGTCACCCTTAGCTCCCCCGCTCTCCCCCAACAGCAGTCGACTGAAACCCTTGCCCACCTGCAGAGCCTGCAAACCCACCCCAGCGCTGAGATCCGCTGGGCGGCCTACCAGCGGTTGGGCCAACACCTAGAAGCCCATGCAGAGCTAGGGGGATTTATTCTCAGCGTCCTCATCCGCGACCACCTCTGGGAAGCCCAGTGGCGGGGCTACGATTCTGCCGCCGAGCTTTACCTGGCTCGCCATGGCCTCGGCCAGCCCTTTTGGGAGCAGCTGCTGGACGGGATCCGCGATCGCTTCGACCTGTTCCAGCGCTACTACCGCCTAAAAAGCCGCGCCCTGGGCCGTTCCATCCGTACCTGCGACCTCTATGCGCCCTGGGGGGATCCGGCTCCTCCCCTCACCGCCGCCGAGGCTACCTCCCTGGTCTGGGCGGCCCTGCAAGAGTTCTGCCCCGACTGTGCAGCCCAGGCCAAACCCTGGTTACCGGAAATCCGCTCCAACTTGGAAGCACCCGCCGGCAAGCCAGAGACGCCATCGTTAGGGGGTGAACCCCTCGCCTTGCTGCTGCAAGCCCTTGAAGCCCTCAGCCGGCGGCTCCGGCCTGAGGGGCCTCGGGTTTGGCTGGATCTGGAGGAGCTGCAAGGAACTGTCCAGCCCTCCTGGGAAATTCGGGTGCACACCGCGTTTTTACAGCAGATGCTGCTCGACTACCTGCTGGAGGGGGCGCGGGGCACGCCGGCGCCACCTCGTCTCCGCGATCGGGGAAGCGGGCCGGAGGCCTTGCGCTCCGGCAGCCTTACCTTGGCCCAGGCCCTGTTGATTCACCACCTGGAGGCGCAGTTGCAAGCCGTGTTCTACCAGAGCTTGATTGCGCGGCTGGAGCTGCTCCTCTACCGGTCGGAGATCTCGCAAGGCGACACCGCTCCACTGGCCCCATCCGAGGCTGGCCCTACCTACTGGGTCGGCGAAGAGTGGCTGAAGCTGAGCCAGGAGCTGTGCGGCGATGCGGTGGAGCTGTTGCCGGAAGAGCAGTTCCGCTGGGTGGGGATGCCGGAGCTGTTTCTGCGCCCCTTCAGCGCCCCTCAGGTCAGCCTGGCCAGCCTGGTTGCCCTGGCCTGTTACCGCCAGTATCATCTGTCTCCGCGGACCTTTTTGCCCAGCTACCTGAATTGGCTGGCCAGCCCGCCCGGATCCCTAAGCTGGGCAGAATCGGCCCAGCTGCTCCAGGTGGAGCTAAGCGACCCAGAGGCAGTGTTGCAGGGGTTGGAGGAACTGGAGCATTGGATCGAGGTGCTGGAAGAGCTGCTGGAAGAGGATCAAAACTAGGGGACTGCGGCCAGCTGACCTTTGGCGTAGCGAGAAGGAGACAGCCGCGCCATCAACTGCCACGGCCGCAAGCGCGGCTCCGTCACTGAGGTGCTGGTCTTGTCAAAATAGCTGGCCCTGGCTACTCAATCACCACATTCTTGGGCGCGCCGTTCACCTCGGGGCGCCCCTGGTTGAAATTGGCCAAAAAGGTATCCGGATCCTTGAGGCTGAAGACCAGCTTTTTGCAGGGTACTTGCAGCCCCAGCGGCCCCAGCAGAGGGATGAAGAGGGTCTTTTCCTGCAGCAGCGGAATGGCAACCACCCCCTGGGTGCTGGTTACCGCGCCCACCAACCCCTGGAAATCGGTGCGCACACCCAGGCCGTAGAACCAGGGCCAGGAGAAGCGCTCCCCTCGTCCCAACTCGCTTAGAGAAAAGGTTTCGTTGAACAAGTTGCCCACCCGCACCATTAACTTGTCCTGCAGCAGATCGACGTATGCCGACTCGCTGCCCACCCCAAACAGAGCCAGCGGCAAACTTGCCAGGGGATTGGAGTCGATGGCCATGTAGTAGCGCATGAGAAATCTCCGAGTCACAAACAGAAAGACCAGGTAAGCCGCGGCTCCCAGCCCTGCTAATTATAAAAAATCTTCCCCGCTGCCGAACGGACAAAAAGGCATTCCATCTGCCCTTAAGCTAAGTGGGTATGATGGGTTGCGTTCTTTCGGCAAGCCACTGGCCAGCGAGGAAAACAGGATGGATTTGCGCGCCTTCATCCGCTTGGTGCCCGATTTTCCCAAACCCGGGATCCTCTTTCGCGACATAACCCCCCTGCTGCGGGATCCAGCAGGCTTTCGGGCGGCAATTGAACAGTTGGCTGCCGGTACTGCCACTATGGGATCCCTGGACTATGTGGTGGGCATTGAGTCGCGGGGGTTTATTCTGGGGGCTGCTTTGGCTCAGCATTTGGGGTTGGGATTTGTCCCGGTTCGCAAACCCGGCAAGTTGCCACCGCCGGTGCTTAGCCAAAGCTATAGTCTAGAGTACGGCCAAGACCAGCTGCAACTCCATGCCCACGCCCTGCGCCCCGGCGACCGGGTGGTGATCGTGGATGATGTCATCGCCACCGGGGGCACTGCTGCCGCCACCGCTCAGTTGGTGGCCCAGAGCGGCGCTGAGGTGGGAGGGTTTGCCTTTCTAATTGAGCTGGCTTTCTTGTCGGGCCGCAAGCTCCTGCCCCCTGAGATCCCCACCCATGTGGTGATGGTGGACGAATCCAACTAGGGGATCCACACCTCACCGCAGGCGCAGCGGCTGGCGGACGGCCACCTCTGTTGCTTTGGCTTTGGGCAGGGGTTGGGTCAAGTGGCTGAGCTGAGCCTGGGCCTGCAGCTGCTCCTCAATCCAGTCGGCCAGCTCCCGCATGTAGAGGGCCACATGGAGGGCGTGGTCGCGCCGCACTGGCTCCACCCCCTTTTCGGCGAGGCGGGCCAGGATAACCGGATCGCTGAGCTCTTCCAGGGCAGCAAAGTCCTCTGGCCGGTCAAACCCCAGCTCTGCCATCTTCTCAAACACATACCCCAGCCGCAGGCCCGTGGCCTGGCACCGGGCTTGCCAGGGATCCCTCAGGACAAAGGCAGCGGTGTGATAGGCTGTTTGGGCAATGGTGCGCCAAGTGCCGCGGTGGATGTGTAGGCTAAGCTGCTGCTGATTCCAGCCCAGGGCTTCTCGCACCAGCAGGCCGCAATTGCAGCGGGTACTATCCCGCCAGCAGTACTCGCGATCCCAAAAGCCCCAGTGCTGGGCCTGCAAGCGATCGGCGGTGCGGCGCAAAAGGGCCGCCAGCTCCGGTGTAGGACGCATCATCAAGGCGGCAGAGGAGATCCCTTCCAGTCTAGGCAGGCGGGCGGCTGGGAACAACCCAGGCTTAATCCTTTTTTGAATTAACTGAATCTGTTGCTTGAACCTGGGTATCTTCAGCAGCCAAAGACCGTTGCCGCTGACGGTGGCGTTGCCAGGCCCCCCAGCTTACTCCCGCCAACAGCAGCGAGGCCCCGCCCAGATAAGTACCCCCTGCCGGCAGGCCGGCCAGGGCCAAGGCCAGGGATCCCCCCCAGAGGGTCATGGCGTAGATCAAGAGTACTGAATGCCGCTGCGACAGGCCGGCTTTGAGCAGGCGATGGTGCAAGTGGCCCTTGTCGGGATGAAAGGGGGACTTGCCTCTAGCCAGCCGCTTGAGGATCACGGCAGACATATCCAAAATCGGCACGGCCAGGATAAAAAACGGCAGGGCCACCGCCAGCGTGGTTACCCCCTTGGCCACCCCAATGACCCCGATCCCGGCCAGGGTAAAGCCCAGAAAGTAGGCTCCCCCATCTCCCATGAAGATCTGGGCCGGGTTGAAGTTGTAGCGCAAAAAGCCCAGGCAGGCCCCGGCCAAGGCTGCCGCCAGCATGGCCGCCGCCGGCCGATCCAGGAGCAGCGTTACCATCAGCATCACGACTGCTGCGATCCCCGACACGCCTGCCGCCAAGCCATCCAGGCCGTCCATGAAGTTGATGGCGTTGGCCATCCCCACCAGCCACAGCAGGGTAACCAGCAGGCTCAGCCATACCGGAAAGGGCCAGATGCCGATCCCCGGTAGGTTAATGAACTCGATGCGCACCCCCACTCCCCAGGCGGCGGCAGCCACCCCAAACTGCATCGCCAGGCGGGAAAAGGGCGACAACTGGAACAGATCGTCGGCCAGGCCGATCAAAAAAAACAAAACGCCGCCAATGGTTACCCCCCAGATCTCGTACTCCTGCTCGGTGCGCAAGCCGGCGAAGGCTCCGGCTCCCCAGAGCAAGAGTAGTGCCACCAGGTTGCCAAAAAAGATAGAGACCCCCCCTAGGCGCACCATCGGCTGCCGGTGGATCTTGCGCTCATCGGGAAAATCCAACTGGCCGCTGCGGATCCCGACCGCCTTCACCACCGGGGTTGCCCAGAGAACCACACAGGCAGCAGCCAAAAAGGCAACCAAGTAAGGCATGGCAAGCCGTAGCGAGGAGGGGGGTTATCCCAAGTGGGGGTAGAGCGGAAAACGGCGGCAGAGCTCGGCCACTCGCCGGCGACAGGCTTCGAGCACACCCGGATCCCCTGGCTGGAACAGGCAGTCAGCGATAATTTCCCCAATTTCCTCAAATTCTGCCGGCCCCAGGCCGCGGGTGGTCAAGGCCGGGGATCCCAGGCGCAGGCCGCTGGCCACAGAGGGCGGCTGCGGGTCAAAGGGGATGGTGTTTTTGTTGGCAGTAATGTGGATCTCTTCCATCAGGCGATCCGCCCGCTTGCCTGTCATCACTGGATCAGCAGCCCCGTTTTTCTCCAGCACTGCCGAGACCGAGCGCAGATCCAGCAACACCAGGTGGTTGTCGGTGCCCCCTGAAACCAGCCGGATGCCCCGCCGCTGCAGCGTTGCCGCCAGCGCCTGGGCATTGGCAATGACCTGGGCTGAGTACTGGGCAAAGCTGGGCTGCAGGGCTTCTCCAAAGGCCACCGCCTTGCCGGCAATGACATGCTCCAAAGGCCCCCCTTGGCTGCCGGGGAACACCGCCTTGTCCAGCTTTTTGCCCAATTCCGGGTCGCGGGTGAGGATCAGCCCGCCGCGTGGCCCCCGCAGCGTCTTGTGGGTGGTGGTGGTGACCACATCGCAGATAGGTACCGGGTTGGGGTGGTGGCCGGTGGCCACCAGGCCGGCAATGTGGGCGATATCGGCCATTAGATAGGCCCCCACCTCGTCGGCAATGGCGCGGAAAGCGGCAAAGTCAATGATCCGCGGATAGGCCGAGTAGCCGCAGATAATGAGCTTAGGCCGGTGCTGCCGGGCCAGATCCCGCACCTGGTCGAAGTCAATCCGCTCCGTCTGGGGATCCACACCATAGTGCACCACGCGGAACCACTTGCCGGAGACGTTCACTGGCGAGCCGTGGGTGAGGTGGCCGCCGTGGGCCAGATCCATGCCCATGATCGTGTCTCCCGGCTGCAGCAGGGCCAGGAAAACGGCAAAATTGGCCTGGGCGCCGGAGTGGGGCTGCACGTTGGCGTGGGCCGCTCCAAAGAGTTGCTTGGCGCGGTCGATGGCCAGTTGTTCGATCTCGTCGATAAACTCGCAGCCGCCGTAGTAGCGCTTGCCGGGCAGCCCCTCTGCATACTTGTTGGTCAGCACCGAGCCCTGGGCGGCCAGGACAGCCGGCGAGGTGAAGTTCTCGCTGGCAATCATCTCCAGGTGATCCCGCTGCCGGTTGAGCTCCTGCTGGATGAGGCGGTAGACGACGGGATCCGTTTCCGCCAAAATCGCCAGGTTGTCCCGGGGAGTGGTCAAGCTTTGCGGAGCGGCTACCATGGTGACGCCAAGAGCGAACGTTGCAAAGAAAAAGATCCAGAATTGCCCCGCTGTCGCGACAGCGTTGCGGAGCAACATCGTAACACGATTGGGGCCGGGCTGGGGGATCCCGCAGCGGCCAAACCCAGAGCCAAAGGCCGCTTTGTAAAGAATATTTTTAGGCCCCAGGTCTGGTCACCAGCCGGGGTAAAGTGAGGAGCAGGTTCACAGCACTGGGTTTTAGGGAGTTGGCTATGACCGACGCGCAAGTTTTCACCATCCTGGCCATTGCCCTGGTGCCGGCCGTGATGGCCGCGCTCCTGGGATCCGCCTTGGCCCGCAGCTAGTTTCCATCTGGAATAAGGTTGCTCTGGATCCCTGGGCCTGTCCTACAGAGCGAGCCCTTTTGAGTTGAGGCGCAGAGGCCGCGCCTGGGGCTCTTTGCCATTGGCTAAAGTTGGATTAGAGAGACTACCGGCAGCCGACCCAGAAGCAACTTGAGCCAGGTGGATCTACAGCGGCTTCAGCGCGCCCTTTCTCTAGAGGCGGAGTTGGGATTTACCGACCTGCGGGGGCGAGAGCAGACCTTCTCCCAGTTTTTGCAGAGCGTGTTTGGCCAGGATCCCCCTGCGGGTTGGACGCTGGATGGAGAGGAGCGACGGCGGTGGAAAGAACTGGGATCCCGCTATCGCCTCTACCCCCAGTTGGAGCTGGCGGAGCGGCAGCACCTGGTGGCGGAAACCCGCCGCTGGCTGGATCGGCTGCGTCGTCAGCAAGAGCAAGCCCAATCTGGCCCACCCAGCCCTGCTTTGCCCCCGCCCAAGGGCCTCAGCTTGGAGCAGCCGCTGCAATTTCTCAAGGGCATTGGCCCCAAGTCGGCGGAGAAGCTGGCACAACTGGGCCTGCACACTGTGCGCGATGCCCTCTACTACTTCCCACGGGATCACCTGGACTATTCCCGCCGGGTGCTCATCCGCCAGGCCAAGGTGGGGGAGACCGTTACCCTGGTGGGGACGGTGAAAAGCTGCAGTTGCTTTACCAGCCCCAAAAACCCCTTGCTGACCATCTTGAACCTCAAGATTGCCGACAAAAGTGGCATAGTCACCCTCAGCCGCTTCTACAGCGGGCGGCAATTTGCCCAGCGCAGTTGGCAGGCGGCCCTGGAGCGGCAGTACCCCAAGGGGGCAGTGGTGGCGGCCAGCGGCCTGGTGAAAAAGGGCCGCTTGGGCCTGACGCTGGACAACCCGCAACTGGAGGTGCTGGGGGGAGAGGGCGAGGATCCGGAGAGATTGGGCAAGATTCTACCCGTTTACCCCCTTTCAGAAGGGATCCCCGCCGATCTGGTGCGCAAGGCCGTCCAGCTCGCCCTGCCGGCAGCTGCCTTGGTGGAGGATCCCTTGCCGGAGCCCCTGAAGCGGCAGTTGCAGCTGTTGGACTTGCCCCTTGCCCTGCAGCAGATCCACTTTCCCAAGACGCAAGAGCTGCTGGCCCAGGCCCGGCGGCGGCTGGTGTTCGATGAGTTCTTCTACCTGCAACTTAGCCTCTTGCAGCGGCGGCAGCGCTACCGCGCCCGGGCCCAAGCTGTCCCCCGCTACCAGCCGGCCAGAGGAGAGCTCTTGGACCGCTTCTACCAAATCCTGCCCTTCCAGCTGACCGCTGCCCAGCAGCGGGCCATTGACGAGATCCTGGCGGATCTGCGGGATCCCTTGCCCATGAACCGCCTGCTGCAGGGGGATGTGGGATCCGGCAAAACTGTGGTGGCGGTGGCGGCCTTGCTGGCGGCGATTCAATCCGGCTGGCAGGCGGCCCTCATGGCCCCCACCGAGGTCTTGGCCGAGCAGCACTACCGCAAGCTGGTGGAGTGGCTGAGCCAACTGCAAGTGCCCGTTGAACTCTTGACCGGCTCCACACCCCCCGCCAAGCGGCGCGAGATCCTGCGGCAGTTGCAAACCGGGGAGCTGCCCCTGGTAGTCGGCACCCATGCCCTCATCCAGCCGGCGGTGCAGTTTCGCAACCTGGGCTTGGTGGTTATCGACGAGCAGCACCGCTTTGGCGTCGAACAGCGGGCTGCCCTGCAACAGAAAGGGGATCACCCCGATGTCCTGACCATGACGGCCACCCCCATCCCCCGCACCCTTACCCTGGCCCTGCACGGGGATCTGGACGTAACCCAGATTGACGAGCTGCCCCCGGGGCGCAAGCCGGTGCATACGGTGGTGGCTCGACCCGGGGATCGCCTGCAGGTGGTGCGGCTGATGGAGCGGGAAATTGCCCAGGGACGGCAGGCCTACGTGGTGCTGCCCCTGATTGAGGAGTCGGAGAAGCTGGATCTCAAGTCAGCCATTGAAGAGCACCAGCGCCTGCAGGAGAAGGTCTTCCCCCAGTTCCGGGTGGGCCTGCTGCACGGGCGCCTAACTAGCAGCGAGAAAGAGGCTGTCATCGAAGCCTTTCGCCGGCGGGAGCTGGATATCCTCGTCTCCACCACAGTGGTGGAGGTGGGCGTGGATGTGCCCAACGCCTCGGTGATGCTGGTGGAGCATGCCGAGCGCTTTGGCCTCTCCCAGCTCCACCAACTGCGGGGGCGGGTGGGGCGGGGATCCGACCAGGCCTACTGCATTCTAATGACGGGATCCCAAAGCGAAGAGGCCCTGCGCCGGCTAAAAGTCCTGGAGCAGTCCCACGATGGCTTTTTCATTGCCGAGATGGACCTGCGCTTCCGCGGCCCTGGGGAGGTGATGGGCACCCGCCAGTCGGGGCTGCCCGACTTTGCCCTGGCCAGCCTCATGGACGACCAAGAGGTGCTGCAGTTGGCCCGCCAGGCGGCCGAGCAGCTCATTGCCCAAGACCCGGAGCTGCAGCAGTGGCCCCGCCTGCGCCGCATACTGGAAGAACGCCAGGCCCGCCTGTTGGGGCCGGCTTTGTTGACGTGACATACTCCCGTCCCTCACCCTAAAGCGCTCCGCGCCGCTGACGCGAACGGGTAGAGGGCGGGCTTCTCGGTGACTCCTGCTACCGCATAGGACGTTTTCCGAGCTTTAAGAACAGGATGCCCCACCGCTCTGGATTTGATTACCCTTGCCGAGTTGTGGTCCCGTGACAGCCTTAGCCCACAGTAGGGGCAATCGTGCCACCTTTCGTGGAGTTTTTTGGGAACCACCTGACCACACCCGGAACACTCTTGACTTGTGCCGTTTGGATTCACTGCAATCGTTAACAGCCCAGCTCTTTCAGCCTTGACCTTAAGGATTTGCAGGAATTGTCCCCACCCGGCATCATAAATAGACTTGGCTAGTCTGGTTCTAGCCAGACCCCCAATAGTAAGCGCCTCATGAGCAATGTGCTTCCCCCTACTTAACAACTCCTTTGCCGTCTTGTAGTGAAAATCTTTGCGCTGGTTGGCTACCTTCTGGTGCGCTTTGGACAACCTCTTTACCGCTTTCTTGTAGCGGTTTGACCCTTTCTTTTTCCGGGATACGGCCCTTTGCAACCGCCTCAGCTTCTTCTCCGTCCGGCGATACAGCCTGTTAAGGGCTCAAGGGGTACAATAGCAGCACTTAGCAAACCAACT